>CALYBF010000023.1 GCA_944393755.1 uncultured Clostridia bacterium
ATTTTTGTTTTTCCGCTTCTTATTCCTGTTACATTTCCTTTATCATCTACTGTAATAATTTCTGGGTTTTCTGATATGAATTCTATTCTTTGTTCTTTTGCTTCTTCTGGATATATTTTAACATCTAAAGTTTTTGTTTCTCCTTTATAAATAATGTTGTTTATACTATCTTTTAAACTTACTTCTATTTTTTCTATTTCCACATCTGGTATTTCTTCTACATAGTTTTGAGATATATAACCGATTATTCCGTTTTCTAGTCTTACCATATCCCACCTATCACCTGTTCCTACTCCTTTTTTTATTCTTTGCATTTTGTCTCCATTTTGTACCATTAATATTACTTCATAAGAAGTTCCGAGGTCCTGTTCTCACATTTACATATGTTCCTGTACATTGTAATTTTTTATCATCATCTATAAAGTTGCTTGGCTCTATACTAGGACTTTGTGTAGGTATTTCTGGCATATTATTATATATTGGTATTATAAATTCTCTTTTTATATCTAGTAAATTACTATTTTTATAACCATTGTATATAGATTTTGACTCACTATATGGTGCTAATACGTTTGTCATATACTGATGCCAAAATAGTGTATCTCCCGTTACATCAAATTTTTGTAAATAAATTGTATTTTGCCCTTGGTTTATATAACTATCACCTATAAAAATACCACCACCTGTTATAGCTCTTTCTTTTGTGTTCCACGGTATTAAGAATTTTGTTTTTGTTTCATTACTAGCACCTTTTCCGGTCTTTTGCATATTGCAGACCATTTTTAATTGCTCCCATTGGTTCTGAAGAACTTGTTGCTCCTATATTATAAAAGTTATATAAACCTTCAAACCCAGGAACTGTTCCACTAATTGAGCTATGTGATAAAAAAGGACCTACTTCTTGTTTTATTCTTGATGCTAAATGATATGGACTAACATATGATGTTTTACCACCTTTTAATATTAAATCAGAATATTTTTCAGACATATTTATGATTTCACCTATACTTGTTACATAAGATACTTTTTGGTTATAAAATTCTGTTCCATAAAGTATTTTTTCAATACTTTCTAAATTATTTGTTTGTTCACTATAAGAAAGTCCCTCAAATTGGAATATTCTAACTTCATTTAAGAAGTTTCTAGGATCCATTGCGTATTCTACTGCTTGCCTTGAACAATCTACCCAGCCAGCGTCTACTTCTACATTGTATTCTCCAGGTTTTGTGTTTTTCCACCTATCAGAATAATTTTTAGGAACTAAATTTGTACCAAATACATTTTCATTATCTATAACATAATTCCAATCTAAATTTATATATAAAGGTGTAAAATACCAATTAGGGTGTTTTTTTGTTAATTCTTCTAAATATCCTCTATAACTTTCTGGGAAGCTTTCTATATTATTTGTTTTTTCTTTACCAAAACTATTTGTTAATAATATAATTACAAAAGCAAAAGAAGTAATAAAAATTATTATAGATAATATAATATATGTTTTTTTATTTTTTAAAATATTCATATCTATTCTTTCTCCCCTGCTTTTACTATTATTCTTTCTTTAGAATCATTTGTGCAAGTAATTAATGTTACTTCTCTTTTACCATTTGTTTCTTGTGATAGACAAGCTACATCGTTTGGGCTTACTTTATAAATATCAAATATTTCATATTCTACTCTTCCTATATCGTTATCTATAATAAATAAATTATCTCCTACACTTAATTTTTTTAAATTTTTAAACATATTCTTATTTTTAAAATTATGGCCTGCTATACAAAAATTTCCTATTTCATTTGGGTTTGCTCCATAAAATTTAACAACAGATATATTTAATGTTTCTTCTAAATATTTTTCTAATACATATGTTTCTAAATCTATTTTTGGTATTTCTAATTTTGAAATAACCGTGTAGCCTTTATATTCTAAAGTAACATCTTCTTTTATATACTTTTTTTCTTCACTTGTTTTGTTTTCATTTATCTTGTTTTCTTCTTTTTTATTTACATTTGTACTTACACCTTGTACATCATAATTACTTTTTCCTATTTTATTTTCTTTATATATATCTAATATAACAAAAACTAAAATTATCAAAACAATAAAAATAAGAAATAAATTTACTATGATTATTTTATTTTTTCTTTTCATTTGCTTAAACCTTCTTTGTAAACATTTCACTTATGTAAGTAAGTAAATAAGCTTTTAGCTCATTTACTTTCTATTTCTTTCTATTTCTTACTAAACTTTTTATTATATATAATTATTGTTCCAAGAAGTATTGTAAGTATTATGCATATTGGTATATAAATATTAGTACCTGTTTTAGGAAGCGTAGTTGGCATTTTATTTTCTTCTTGAGAGTCATTTTCTTCTGCTTCTGTTGGTGGAACTATTTCTTCTGGTTTGTTTTCTGTTTCTCCTTCTTGTTCTGGTGGCAATTGTTCTTCTTTTTCTTCTACTTTAAAATCAAAAGTTTTTTCAGCAATTACAGTGTCTGAATTTCCTCTATCTATTAATTTTAAAGTTATTTTATAATCTCCAACTTCACTAAATACTCCTCTTACATTTAATACTTGTGATACATCTTTTCCACCTATTTTATATCCTTGTTCTTCTCCCCAACCACTTTGTATAATATCATGTTCTAAACTTTGTTCATCTGTTGCAAGTAGTTTTACATCACCTGTTCCACTGGTTTTTTCAGCAACTAATCTTGCTTTTTCATAATATTTTCCCATAGGAGAAGAATAAGATAATTTCATTTCATTTTCTTCACCTTTAACCAATGTTCCATTTACTGGTTCTAAACTAAGTGTATAATCTACATATACTGGTTCTACTGTTATATTTTTAGTAATAGGTGTTGTTATATCATCATAAGTAACAGATGCATCTGAATTTGCTAAACCTTCTGCTGTTATATTAAATTCTGTTGGGTTTGATGTAGTAATATCTTCTTTTGCTTTAAAAGTAACACTCATATTTGTACGTGGGTTTGTTCCACCTGAACTATCAAAAAATACAACTCTTACTTTATCACCCATATTATTTTCCGTTCCACCTTCTGCTGATACATATTCGAATATGTTATTATCATAAGCAACATCAAATGTATAAGAACCTAGTGCTTGACCAAATTCTACATTTACTTTAACTTCTTCACCTGGTCTTATTAAATCTTTAGAAACTGTTACATCAACTGTATCTAATGAATCTGCATATACTGTGATTGGAAAAATCATAAGTGAAATTACCATTAATATTGTTATAATACCAATTAATTTTTTCATTAAAAAATTCCTCCTTTTAAATTTTATCTATTTTTATTATGCTGTTTTTTCTTATTTTTTATTTAGTAATTTTTAGGAGAAATTCAAAAAATAAAAAAAGATAAAACATACCAGAAATTCTTTCTTTAATGTTTTATCTTCTTACTTTTTTTATATTTTATATTTTATTTTAAAAATTCTAAAATTTTAGGAACAAATATAATTAAGCCAACAATTATACTTCCGATTGCTAAAACTAATACAGCACCTGCTGCTATGTCTTTTGCAAGTTTTGCTTTTTCATTTCTTTCCTTAGTTATCATATCAACAACAGTTTCAAAAGTTGTATTAAATAATTCTGCTGAAATTACTAAAGCAATCATAATAGTTAAAATTATCCAATCTAAAGCACTTATTTTAAAAATAATTCCAGCGATAATTACTAAAATCATAATAAGTACGTGAATTTTCATATTTCTTTCAGTTTTAAAGGAACTTACTATTCCTGAAAAAGCATATTTAAAACTATTTATTAATTTTTTTGTTTTTGAAATCATAATTTTCTCCTTTTGCGACTTTTGGGGACGGGCTTTTTTTGTCGCATTATCTAATTATTTTTTAATCAAGAATTATTATTTTTATTCATTATATCATACAATTTTTTAAAATATAAGTATAAATTTAAATTTATATAAAATTATTATTGTAATCAAATACTTTGGTTTTTGTGTTAGTTTAATTTATTATTACAAATAAACCCCTAGTAATTAAATAACTACTAAGGGTTTAATTATTCTATATTTTTATTAATAGTTATATTTTAATACAACCACCAATAACTTTTCCTTTATTTTGTTTTGGAAGTACAGATGCTCCACCTGATAGAACTATCATATCACCTTTTTCTAACAATTCTCTTTCTTTTAAGTTTTCAATTCCAGCTTCTATTGTATCATCAATAGAGTCTTTGCCTTCGATTAATACTGGTAATGTTCCAAATACTAAAGATAATTGATTATATGTTTTCTTATCATCTGTAATTGCAAAAATTGGGCAAGCTGGTGCTAAAGCTGCAAGTTTTAATATAGAATCACCTGTATGTGTATATGCAACAATTGCATCTGCTTGTATTTGTTCTGCTGTTATACAAGTTGTATAAGCAAGTGCGTGTTCAACATCTTTCTTTGTATGGTCAAAACTTCTTTTATAAAATCTTTTCCAATATTTTATTGAAGCTTCTACTGCTTTTGATACTTTAGACATTGTTTTTATACATTCTATTGGATATTTACCCATAGCACATTCACCAGAAAGCATAATATCACTTGTTACATCATAAACAGCGTTTGCAACGTCGCTTACTTCTGCTCTTGTTGGTCTTGGGTTTGTTGTCATTGATTCTAGCATTTGTGTTGCTGTTACTACTGGTTTTCCTGCTTTATTACATTTTTTAATCATTTCTTTTTGATATACAGGAACTTCTTCCATAGGTACTTCAACACCTAAATCTCCACGTGCTACCATTATACCATCAGATACTTCTAATATTTCATCAAAATTATCAATACCTTCTTGACACTCTATTTTAGAAATAATTTTAATTCTTTCTCCTCCATTATCATTAAGTAGTTTTCTCATTTCTAAAACATCTTCAGCTCTTCTTACAAAAGATGCTGCAATATAATCAAAATCAGCTTTTATTCCATCTAATAAATCTTTTCTATCTTTCTCTGAAATAAATGGTAACTCTAAGCTAACACCTGGCATATTTACAGTTTTTCTGCTTCCTAATCTACCAGTATTTAAAGCTTTACAAACAATATCTTTACCTTTTATTTCTGTTACTTCAAATTCTATTGCTCCGTCATCTACTAATATTCTTGAACCTACTTTTACATCTTTATATGCATCTTTATAAGTAAGTGTTGTTTTTGTATTATTTCCTATAATGTCCTCATTGTAAAATGTAAATGTTTGTCCTTCTTTAACTTCAACTTTCTCATCTCTTGACTCTAATACACCTGTTCTTACTTCTGGACCTTTTGTATCAAGCATTAAAGCAACTGGTCTATTAAATTTTTCCCTTACTTGTTTTATAGTTGCAATTTTTTCTTTATTTTCCTCAAATCCACCATGTGAGAAATTAATTCTTGTTACATTTAAACCAGAATTCATTAAATCTTCAAGTGTTGCACCACTTTCACTTGCTGGTCCTATTGTTCCAATTATTTTTGTTTTTCTAAAAACTACTTTCATTATTACTCCTCCTCTTTTCTAAACCAAATTGTATTATAACATATTTTCGACAAATTTCAAGTTTTTTATCAACTTTTTTCATATTTTTTTGTTACCTTATAGTAATTTTTTTAATTATAATATATATATTCTAACTATTTTATCTTGTTTTATACATATGTAAGTTAATTAATCTCTATAATATTAAAAATCTCTTTTAATCTTTTATCTTGTTTGGTTAGATATAAATAGCCAACCAAAGCTTCAAAAGCTGTCGAATACATATAATCTTGTACACTTGCATTTTTAGGTAAATGATGGTTTTCTGCATTTCTACCACGCCTTACAATGTCTTTTTCTTTATCCGTTAAAACATCCATTATTTTATTCAAAATTTCTGCTTGTTTACTAGCTTTAACATACTTTATTGCTTCCATATGTAAATTATGTGGTTTTAAATTTGTTTTATTTATCAATTCTTGTCTTACATATAATTCATAAACGCAATCTCCTATATACGCCCAAGTAAGAGGACTTAGCATATTTATTTCTTCTTCGTCTTTTTTTCTTTCTATCAATTCTTCCATTTTTACTCCTTATACTTTTTCCAATGTTATATTTCCTAATTTACCATTTTTAAATTCATCTAATATTATTCTTGAAACTTTCTCATCATCTATATTACCACCAGAAATGATACAACCTCTTTTTCTTCCTATTTCTTGCATAATTTCATAAATATTAAAATTTTCTTCATTATCTTTATTTAATGTTTCTTCAACATATTGATTTGTTAACCCATATCTTTTACAAAGATTTTCTCTTTCATTTTTTAATAAAAATTTTAATAATTCATATGCAACTTCTGTTCTTTCCAATACATCTTCTTTAATACTCCCAGTAAATGCAAGATTTAAAGAAACTTCTCTACTATCAAATTTTGGCCATAATACACCTGGTGTATCTAAAAGCTCAATTTTTTCATTAATATGTATCCATTGTTTCTTTCTTGTTACACCTGGTTTATTTCCAACTTCTGCAGTTGTTCTTTTGGCTATTCTATTAATAAAAGAAGATTTTCCGAACATTTGGAATTCCAAGTATCATTGCTCTTATTTTTCTTCCTACTCTTCCTTTTTCTTTTTGTTTTTCTTGTTCTTCTTCCATTACTTTTTCAATTTTCTTTTTAAAATTTTCTATTCCTTTTCCGCTATTCGAATCTACTAAAACTGTAGGAATACCTTTATTTTCAAAATAAGATACCCATTTTTGGTTTTCCTTTTCGTCTGATAAATCACATTTATTTAATACAATTATTCTTTTCTTATTTTTAGTTATATCACCAATATCAGGGTTTCTACTAGATATAGGTATTCGTGCATCTAACAATTCTATTACTATATCTATTATTTTTAAATCTTCTATTATTTCTCTTCTTGTTTTTGCCATATGACCTGGATACCAGTTTATATTTATTTTATTTTCATCCATTATTTTCACTCTTCCTTTATTTTAAAACAATTAAGAGGAATAACTCCTCTTAATTTATAATGTTCTATAATTATTTTTATCTGCTCTTTCATCTAATTGTCTATCAAATTTCTCATTTGTATAAAACCAATCTGTTTTCTTATCTTTTGGGTGTAATTTTCTACTTTTATCCATAAGCATATCAAATAATACACCTAATGGTAATACTACTCCTATTATAGATATAAAAATATTCATATATAGACTAATGTCAACAGTTTCTAATGCACTTAATACTACTTGTATATTATTTGCTATGTCTACTCCAAAATACAAGCCATATGCTAATAAATATATTAATGCTCCTATTAATTTTCTCTTTACAACTAAAATTATACATACTAAAACAACAAACAATAAAATTATTTCCATTTGTTGATTAAGTGGTTCTATTCCGCCTAGGTCCCAATGCATTTGTCCTGCTAATGCAACTATAACTCTAAATATCCAAAACATAACCATAAACATCACAAGCATCCAAGTTGAAAAATTTTTCATTTGTTTCACCCCTTTAAAATAAGGTGAAGGTAAATTAATTATTTTCCTTCACCTTTTATTCTTTATTAATCTACAAAATCAAAGTCATCTTTAAATTTTTCTTTAAATATTTCAAATACTTTATTTAAAACATCTTCGTCTTCAACACTTACATATGACTCTTCATCTGAATTTTCGTCATCAGTATCTTCGACTTTTAAAATAACAACTTCTCCTTCTTCTTCTTCTCCTTCTTCTGTTACTGGTAATAATACAACATATTCTTCATCGTCTAATTCTACTAAATCTAAAAATTCAAATTTAACCTCATTTCCATTTTCATCATTTAAAACAATTATGTTGTCTAATTCCTCATTATTTTCTTCCATTATTTTTTCTCCTTTCATATTTTTTTATTTATTTTTAAATTGTAATAACATTTTAAACGGTATTTTTTAATTTATTTAAATATGTTTCTAAAATATATACCGCAGATATAGTATCCACTATATTCTTCTTTTTATTCTTTTTTACATCTAAAAAATTCATTGTTCTATGGGCTTCAACAGTTGTTAACCTTTCATCTATTGTTTCTATTTTTATCTTATTATATTTACATTTTAATTTATGGACAAATTCTTCTGTTATTTTTGCTCTTTCTGATATACTTCCATCCATATTAAATGGCATACCAACAACTATTGTATCAACCTCATATTTTTCAAATATTTCATCTAATTTTTTTAATATTACTTTATCTGAACCATTTCTTAAAATAGTTTCTAGTCCTTGAACAGTTATATTTAATTCATCAGTAATTGCTAGTCCTACTCTAGCATCACCATAATCTATTCCTAATTTTCTCATATTAACTATCTAATCCTATATATTTTTTAACCATTTTTTCTAATAATTCGTCTCTTTCAACTGTTCTTATTTTATTTCTTGCATCATTATGACTTGTTATATATGTTGGGTCTCCTGATAAAATATATCCAACTATTTGATTAATTGGATTATATCCCTTTTCTACCAATGCTTCATAAACTTCTTTTAATATTTCTTGGCATTTATTATTTTCTTCTCTTTCAACTTCAAAGCTCATTGTTTTATCAAATTCCATTTTAACTCCTCCTTTTTAAATATTTGTTATATCACTTTCACTTATATTTGCATTATCTAAATATTCCTCTAATTTTTTCAACACTTCTTCTAGACCTGTACCCTTGTAATAAGAAGATATTACAATATTTAATCTTGGTACTGCTATATCTTTAGCTAACTCTTTTCCTAGTTTTTTTCTTGAATTTACTTCTAAATTCAAATTTTGAATTTCATCTTCAGTTAATTTTATTTGCATACTTTCTACTTTATCTTTCATATCATTTAAAAAATCTGCTACTGAATTTGTTTCTACTCCTGAAAAAGCAATTACAAATTTTGGTCCCATATATCTTACAAAAACATATTCTGATGCTAAATTTTCCCTTATGAAATTACTTATTTGTGTTATAACTTTATTTCCTAGTTCTCTAGAATAATCCCTATTTATTTGTTGGATATTAATTATTTTAAACATACATATTGTAGATATTGTGTATTGATCTATAATTTTTTTACCTTCTCCATATAGATATTCTTCTGAATATAATCCTGTAAATAAATCTTTTCTAACTATAGATTCAAGTGTTTGTTGGTGCACAACAGTTTTTAATACTGATACAATATTTTCTTTAATTACTTCTAATACAGTTGTATCAACATTATCAAAATCATGTGGTGTTCCACTTTCTATTATCCAATATCCAACATATACATTATCAATATATAATGGGAAAAATATAGCAGATTTAGCTCTTCCAAATTCCATTTGTTGATACGGAAGCCTTTCACTTTCACTATTTACAGTTACATACTTAGGTGTTGCAGTTTCTATACTATCTTTAAACATATCTACTTCGTGTAATCTTTTTAATGAGTCCCAATGCTTTGGTTCTACATTTGATGCTTTTATTTGATATTCTGCACCGTCAAATACAACGATTGTTGAGTATTTAATTTCATATCTTTCTATCAAAACATCATTTATTTTTTTGATTTTTTCTTCTACTGTTGAAGTTTCACCAATAGCATTTATAAAATCTTGAACAACATATAAATTTGTGATTTTTTGTTGCATATTATTATATTTTTGTAGTTTCTTATGCAATCTTAAATTATATACTAATAATCCAATTGCTATTGCTGCTAGTATAAGAATTATTACTATTAATACCACTATATTTTCCTCCTCTTATTGTTAAAAGTTATTTCTTCTCATTTGGTTTAAAGTTTCGTTCATATTTGGTGAAAATGTATTTTGTGTATTGTATCCGCTCGCCGTTGGTGGAACATATGTGCCACCTTGTGCATATAGCATATCACCTAATTCTTTCAATGATTTCAAAAAGATTTTTGAATATCCTTTTAATGAAATTTCACATTCTATTATTCCTTCTAAATACCTAGTATATGTCTCTATTTCAAAAGGTAGTGTTGCATATCTAACAGTATTTCTGTTAAATAATTCTGTCATAAATGACATTGAAGGATCATTGTAATATGCCATTCCACCAATTATAGTTTTCTCTGTTATTCCTTTTAATCTCACAAATTTGTTTAATACAATTCTTATTTTTTTCTCTTCTAATATATTTTTTGCTTTTAGTTCTCTTAAAAATGCCGTTAATGGTTGTATTGTAAGAACATCTAAGGTTTGTACTAAATATATTTCTTGTGATTGCTCAAAATATCTAAAAGGTGTATTAAAGTCTGTATCAATCAATATTAATGAGTGGTTTTTTAATAAAGTTTCTAGAATTTTATCAGTATGAATAATATTTTCATCGTCTTCTGGTAAAGATGTATATACTGTTAGATTTCTATTAACTTGTATCCCTTTTGCTGTTCCATTTACCAATTCATTAATTGACATATTTGCTATATCTCTTAAAGATTCCTCATTTTTAGTATAAATATAATATGAGTTTTTATTTTTCGTAGTATCTAATATTGCTACATTTACTCCTGCTTCTGATAACAATGCAGCTAAATTATTTACTATAAAGGATGTTCCATTTTTGCTAGTTCCAATAAATGTTGCTATTTTTTTATTTGAAGTCAAAAGTTCTGATAAATCTATTGTTTCTGTTTGAATATTTTTATTTATTGAGATTGAACTCATATTTATTTTATTAGCATTATAACTATTTGCACTATACCTATTTTCATTTCTATTATTATTAGCGTTATTCGAAGTAAAGTTATAAGTCTCTCTATTGTTATAGATATTATTCTTTTGTTGTTCATTATAAAAACTTTGATCCTCAATAGTATTTTCTTTTTCTATACCAGGCAAAATAGTTTCCTCTGGTTCGTCTAATTGGTTTTCTTCTAATTGGCTTAACCCTGGTAATATTGAAATATCATCACTATCTTTATTTATAACATTAGAGGATTCATTTTCTATATTTGATGTAATATTTTTTTTAGGTCTACCTCTCCTTTTAACTGTTGTTGCATCAGTTATATTTTGATTATCAGAAGTGTTACTTTCTGGTATTGGATTCTTTCTAGGTCTACCTCTCCTTTTTTTAGGCATCTCCTCAATTTGTTTATCTATATTATTTATTTCTTCAAAATCTGTTGGTTCGATATAAGTATTATCTTCTTCTAATTCAGGTTGTTGTATAAATTGTTCTTGTTTTTGAGGTCTTGGCTTAGATAACTTCTTGCCACCACTTATATTTACAGAAGAAGGTATAACCACAGGTCTAGACATAGTTTGTTCCTTACGTTTTATATTTAGCAACGTCTCACTAGGTCCACCCACTTCCTCTTCTTTAGTTTTTCTTAATGAATCAGCTACACTATTATTAAATGACATTATTTGTTGATATTTAGGTGATCGTTCTTCTAAAACTGCTCTAACATTTAAAGGTAAGAATTTACTTATTATTCTTAATTGTGTATCATTATATTGAGCTGCTATATTATCAAAACTTTCTAAATATTTATCTTCATTTTTTCCTAACCTTCTATAATGTGCTAAAATATTTTGAATTTCTATTTCGCTAACATCATTTTCATTTTCACTTTGATAATTTACATCTTCTGAATCTATTTGGTAATAATTTTTAGCATCTTTTTTTGAACGAGGTCTATTTACCAATTTACAAACCTCTTCGACACTTCTGTCAGATCCAATTAAAGCATTATATATTCCTATTCCAAATAATTTTACAAGCATTTCTTCACCTTTAGTTCTTCTATCTGCACAAATTAAAATTATAGGAATATCGCTTCCTCTTGAATTTGAAGCTTCATCACTAATACCATCTAATTTTTCAAAAATAAATTTATCAATTTGATCATATTGTGTGTTAGTAAACGCCTCTAATTCTTCACTTATAACAATTCTGTCATAAGATTTATCTTTTTGTATTTCTTTCAAAATTGCATTAAAGTAATAAACATTTTTATATGAAATTATTTGTTTATATTCTTTTTGATATCTCTTGACAATTGATTCTGAGATTTCTTCATTACTTACAGCAAATAAGACTTTCATTTGTTACCCCCTTCCAAATTTTACAAACACTGCAAATGCTAGTGGTAAAATCTGGCAAATAATTAATATTGTTACAAATGTAACTATTAATGCCATACCTTTTTCTAAAGTATCTAGTTTTCTTATACCTATTACATATTGGTGAATTGCACCTATTGCAATACCTAAAAAGCATAATGGGATACTATAAATTCTTACTAAATTCAATATATATGCAACTAAACCATATACATCTGAACCGTATTTTTCTTTATAGTCATCTAGTGATTTTGCAGCATTATCTTTTATTTCTACAATTTTGCTTTGTGTTTCTTCATCTATTGCTTGTTCTGCTGCATAGACATTTGTTGCAACTAAAACTGTTCCAATTATGACAATAAATATTGTAATTATTGCTAAGATTTTTTTCATTATTTTAGACTCCTTTCTAAAGTCTTCATGTTGTTTTTCAGCTTAAAGCCTTATACTCCTATATCATACAATAAATTAAGAAAAATATCAAGGAATTTTTTATAATTTGTTGTATAAATATTCCATATGTTTATAAACAGCATTTGCCCAGTTCTTATCAGTTGCATATTTTGTATTTACACCTGTTAAAGTTGGTCCATTATAATATTTACCAGATGCTTGTTCTCCCCCATAAATTGACGTTCCTTTAGGGTTTAAATAATACTTAACAAATACTCTTGCAATTAAATCTATGCTTTCTGAATAATCAGAAAATTCATATGCACCATTATATGGGTTTGAGTCATATGCTCCATATCCGAATAAATTATATTTATCTTTAGAAATTTTAGAAGTTCCCCATCCACTTTCGTGAATTGCAACCGCTGCAACAAACAATCCATTTATATTATATTGTTCTTCTATATAATAAAAATATTCTGCATTGTTTTGCATAACTTTGTTTACATCTTTGCTATCTGTTAGTATTTTCTTAAATTGTTCTAAACTTAGGCCACTTGGTTTATTAAGTTCCATATTAAAACTTAATTTTCTTATATTTGTACTGTTGGAATTATTATTTTGTTCTGAATTTTCATTTTCTTTATTTCTAAATGTAACATTCTCTTTTTTTACATATCCAATAATTCCTATAGCTTCTATTTTATAATAATCACCATTTATTTCTAAAACAGTAAGTTCTTCATCTTTCCCTAAAGTGGCTATTTTAGTGGAATTTTCATTTGGCTCTAATTTAATTTCTGCCCTATCTGATACAATATAAACTTTGTCTCCTACTTTTACTTTATATGTACTTCCTATTCCTGAACCCACTTCTACAATTTTATTTACAGCTGCCTTTGTTATTTTACTATTTACTTGTTCTTCTTTTACAATTTCTCCATTTTCATAAGTTTTTTTGATTGTAACTTCTTGTTTCCCTTCTCTTCCTTCTTGCACAACTTGAATTACACCTTTTGGTAATTCAGCATTAGATTGATATTTTGTTATGTATTCTAAATCAACTTCTTCTGTTATAAATTCTTCTTTAAAACCATTTTCTTTATTATTTTCATTAATTACTTCATCTAAATTAATTTCATTTGCATTACTAATTTTAACATTTGAATTAACTTCTACTCCTGTTTCTTTAGCAAGTACTTCATTTTTATTAAAAATATAATTATACAAAATTATTAAATAAAGCAAAATGATTATCCCGCTAAAAAATATTATTATCTTTTTAAGAGATAATTTATTTCTACTCTTGTTTTTTTCTTTTGCTATCATAATATCACCTATTACAATTCTACATTTTTAGAATTTTTTTGTCAATGAAAAGAGCCTTAAAAAGGCTATTGAAACCAAAATGTAATATAGTTTTAATATTTTTGTAACATATTGCATTTGTTTTATTTGACCACTCTTTGACACTGATTTTATAACTATTTCAAAAGCAATATCTCTATGTGCATATGTTCCTCCACCTTTGCCAGATTTAGAAACTAATCCTACCGCATTTGTTGCTTCTATCCATTTTTGTGGAGCTAATGTAAAACTATTTAATCCTGCCTCTTTTTTAAAGGCCTCGAATTCGATGCCTTTAAAATTTGGATTGTGTATTAATTCCCAAATTCCTAAAAACTCTATTGTATTTCTATTCCTTATCCAATTTTGTATCACACCTTTTGG
>CALYBF010000024.1 GCA_944393755.1 uncultured Clostridia bacterium
TATTTCTAAAAAATATGGAGTTGAATTTTTATATAGAGATTTTAGAGTAGGTTTTAGAGAAGGGCAAGCTAAAGCTATAGAAATAGGTCTTTATATGCAAAAATATTGTGGTTGTATTTTTTCTGAGGAAGATAGATACAAAAATAAAATAGAAAATGATTTAAGAAGAAATAGTAATTATAAAAAAGAAGCAAAGAATTAATTTTACTATATCGAGATTTTAATTATAGTATTATAAACAATTTAAATATGTCATATTTTAGTAGTGTTTTAATGGTAGTGTTTCTAATTTTTGTAACCTACACTATTTTACTTTTTAACAGCTTCTCTTTAAATACTTGATTTTTTCTTATTCTTTAAATATAATTTATAAAAAAGGGGAAAAGTATGGGAAGATTATTAGATGAAATAAGAAAAGAAATGAGAGCAGAGCAAAAAAGAAAAGAAAGTAAAGAAGATGATATTGAGGTTAAAGATAAAAAAGGAATAGAAGACTTATTGATAGAACTTAGAAAAAAAGAAGGTCTAACTATAGTAGAACTATTAGAAAAATTAGATAATAGTAATTTAAAAGAAAAAGATATAAAAAATTGGGAAATAGGTCTAAAATATCCAGATTTAGATACAATTTATAAATTGTCAGAAATATATAAGGTACCAAGTACAGAATTTGTACAAGCAAAAAATAATAGTTATGAAAAAGGTTTAGCAGGTGTAAATAAAAAAATAATAAGATGGATAGCATATACATTAAATGTATCATTTTATGTAGGTACAGTAATAACAGTATTAATATATGTAGGAGCTTTAACATTTGCATTTATGTTTTTTCTTTCAATGGCATATAGTGTGTAAAAATAAAATAAAGTTATAAAAAAAGCAAAAAAATATTGAAATTTGAAATATATTAATATATAATCAAATTATAGTAAATAAAAAGGAGTGATATTATGGATGAAAATAAAAAAGAAGAAAAAAATGTAGAGAAAAAAGTGGATGTAAAGCAAGAGAACAAAAAAGAAGAACCAAAATTTAAAAAAGTTGATAAAAAAGAAACTACAAAAATAGAAAAACAAGTAAATAAAGAAAAAAGTAAAAAAGATAAAACTGGTAAAAAATCACCAGTAATACCAACTGTTATAGTAGTTGTTGTTGTATTATTAATAGCAATATTATTAACAGTTATGATAGTAACATCAAGTGCACCTAAAAAATCATTAGAAGCATTATTAACAAACCTTAAAGCAGGCGACTTTGCAAAAGCACAAGAATATGTAAGTGGAGAACTTGATTTGGGAACGGTTAATTCTAATGAAGAAGCACAAAAATTATTATTTAATAAACTTAATTGGAAAATTAATAAAGTAACAGAAAAAGATGAAAATAATGCGACAGTGGAAGTAGAAATAACAACAAAAGATTTTCAAACAATAATAAACAATTATATGAAAAAAGCACTAGATGCAGTAAGAGAGACAATTACAGGTGGTGGAAGTACAGAAAGTTTTTCAAGTGCTGATTTTGAAAAATATTTTATAGAAGAATTAAAAAATGAAAATATACAAACAACAACAATAACAACAACAGTAAACGCAGTTAAAGAAGATAATAAATGGAAAATAGTTTCAGATGATGCTTTATATAATGCAGTACTTCCAGGATTACAAGAAGCGGTTAATACATTAGCAGATTAAAAAAATATATAGTAATAGATTAACTATAAAATAAAAAAAGTCCTAATAATATTTATTAAATAGTATTAGGACTTTTTTCCTTTTTATAAAGTTTACAAATATTACAATCAGTACAAATATGAACTCTATTTTCAAAAATAGCTTGTAAGGTGTTAATAAAATCATCTATATAATTATCAATTAAATGTATATATATTTTTCTAGGAAGAAGGGTAAGAAGAGTATTTAAAGTATAATCGTTAGTAGAAAAAGAAATATCACTCAAAATCTTAGTATCAAGTAAGTTTTGGGAAACGTCTATAATATGTTTATCTTCATCTAATAATATAGTATTAGAATTAGAATAAATAATGTGTATTAATTCACAATTAGACTTTTCCGAGTTAATATACATTTTAAGAAGTGAAACAAATTCTAAATATTCTTTTTCCATAACAAAACTATTAACAGCTTCTGTAACTACATCATCTAAAATGTTTAAATATGGTCTTAATCTAAAATTAGTAAAACCTGTTAAATATAAATTATGGCTATTAAATAAATAATCGTAAAACAATTTGTGAAGTATTTTGAATTTTTTATTATATTCAAAAGAAATATCTTCAGCTATTATATCAAAGCAAATATCAATAATTTTTTTTCTTTCATTAAAATTAAAATAAAAATAATTTTGTATAAGAATATTATTTAAAAAATTTTCTTCTAATTCATCTATAACAAGTAAAGAAAGAATTGTAGAAATTTTATCTATGAACAAAGAATTATTTTCGCCTTTATAGTGAATAATAATATTATTATAATTTTTAAATTGTTTGTTCACAAAACAAATATTATCTAATTTTAAATAATTTAATTCATTTAGTAGATAATCTATTAAATTAGAATTATTTGTTTTAATACAAAGTGATTTCATAAAAAAGCTCCTCTCTAAAAAATAGTATCTACTAAATAAGCAAAACTTATACATTATCTTATGCTAAAACAAAAAAAGTGTGAGACAAATGGGGACACCCACTTTTTGTCTCATCTTTTATTTTTAATTTTTTTATATTTTAAAATGAGACAAAAAGTGGGTGTCCCCATTTGTCTCATCTATAAATATTATAATCTATATCTGGAAATAAACAGTCTTTTTTGTTTATATCTTTTAAAAATTCTTCATCTATTTTATCTTCTTTTATTTGATAATATAGTTTTGTAAAACGTCCTATGTGGTCTTTTATTCTTTTTTTAGCATAATCAACCATTGTTCCATTTGTTATAATAAATAACCAATCACTACTTTGTGCTAAAAGTAATTCTCTTGCACATTGGTTTAATGCTTTTTTCTTTAGACCTTTTGCATCTGGATAAAGGTTTGCAAGTTCACACATCCTATCTCCTGCAACGTGAAGATGTCTATGTACATAGTCGTTAGTTTGGTTAAGCCAAACTTCACTATAACCATTAGCCCCCCAACTTGAACGACAAGGAGTTGCTACTTGTATTTCTGGATATTTATCTATATATTCAGAAGGTGTTATTAATTTGAAATTACAATCATCATAATATATTTTTTTAAATAAAATATATAACCAATAAGGACCTTCGTACCACCAATGACCATAAAGTTCAGCATCATAAGGACATAAAATAATAGGTGGCTTGTCCATAAAATTAGACAAATGGTTAATTTGTGCTGTTCTACAGTCTAAAAAATGCCCTGCTTGTTTTTCTGCTGAATCTTTTGCCCATTGAATATTATAATAATCTTTAAATTCAGTTTTTCCTGTAATTCTATAATATTTAATTCCAGTATGAACTCTAACACCATTATGTGCAATATATGGTTTTATATAATCATAATCAGCATCATAACCAATATCACGGTAAAATTCACGGTAATTAAAGTCTCCTGGATATCCATTAATAGAACTCCAAACTTGTCTTGAAGATTCGATATCACGTCCGAATGCAACTACACCTTGAGGTGAAACAATAGGTGCAAATGTACCATAAATAGGAGTAGGGTCTGCATATAAAATTCCGTGCGATTCTGTTATAATATATTCAATTCCAAAATCTTTTAAATATTTATCAGCTTCTGGCACGTAACCACACTCTGGAAGCCAAATACCACGAGGTTTTCTTCCGAAATATCTTTCATATGTTTGTACACCAACTGCAATCTGTGCTTTAACAGTTTTCTCATTAACATATAAAATAGGGAAATACCCGTGTGTTGCACCACAAGTAATAATTTCTAATTTCCCTATATCTTGGAAATGTTTAAAACCTTCTATTAAATTACATTTATATACATCTTTAAATAAATGAAGGTCATTAGAATATCTATCAAAATAATAATGAGAAAGCTTATTTAATCTTTCATCACCAGCTGTTCTTTTTATTTCTTTTTTTGATAGTTCTATTTGTCTTTTTAAATATTTAATATATTTTCTTTGTAATAATTTATTATCAAGCATTGAAAGTAGAGGGGGTGTCATTGACATTGTTATTCTAAAGTCAACACCTTCAACTACCAATTTTTGAAAATTAGTAAGTAATGGTATATATGTTTCTGAAATAGCTTCATAAAGCCAAGATTCTTCTAAATAATCATCACTTTCAGGGTGATGTATAAATGGAAGATGTGCGTGTAAAACAAAACTTACATAACCTTTTTTCTCTTGCATAATTTAAAACTCCTTTTTTGAGACAAATGGGGACACCCATTTTTTGTCTCATTTTTATTTGTCGATTTTTGTCTGTTGTTTAAACAAAAATAAGACACTGGAGACCCAAAAAATATCCAGTGTCTCATTTTCTATGAAGATGGGTGTGAAGAAGGGTTTTTCAAATCATAAATACCTTCTACATTTTCATCTTGGTAAATTTCTTTATATAAATCATAAATATCATAAATTTTTCCCATATTTGTAATAAATGATAAAGTATTTATCGGTTTTTCTGTAATATTTCCAGTTTTTACGTTCTTAAAGTAAACCATTTTTTGTTCTTTATTAAATAGTATTTTGTTATTTGGTGCTTGCATTTCATTTGATGTTGTAACATATATATAGTCATCTTGTATTTTTTCTGTTTTTACTATAGGACGTCTACCAAGTTCTATTCTATAATCACATTTGCTATCTGCTACGTGTAAATACCAGCTATTTGCAAAATCATTTATTTCAACTTCAAAACTATAACCCAAAGTATCATTATAAACTATTAAAACAGGTTTTGTATTATTGAAGAAATCTTCACCATAATGTTTTTCATAGTTTTTTCTATCTTCATCAGATATATCCCAATAAATAAATAGGGTAGAAGGTGTTTGTGCTAAAACTTTTACTACAGTTTGATTATAACGATATGGTAAGTCATAATATTCTACTGGAACTACTTTTTCTTGTTTTTTTACAGATTTTTTTCTAGTTGTTGTTTTCTTTGCCACAGATGTCTTTTTTGCTGTTGTCTTTGTAGCTTTTTTAGTAGTAGAGCTTGTTTTTTTAGCAGTTTCTTTTTTTACAGGCTCTTTCTTTTTAGTAGTAGCTACAGCTTTTTTTGTTGTTGTCTTTTTAGCAGTAGTTTTTTTAGTAGTTGATTTTGTTGTTTTAGCTTTTTTTACTTCTTTTTCTTTATTATCTAATTCTATTTGTTCTTTTGTTCTTCTTGGCATTTTTATCCTCCTATGTGAATTCCTAAACTTTCCTTTATATATTATACTAAAACGAAAATAAATTCAAGACTAAAAACAACTTTTTTGAAAAATATAAGAAAAAATAATAAAACGTATAGTTTAAACTATACGCTAAATAACATCTTTTTTTGGTTCTCCATGTTCTTCTAAAAGTTCTGGATGATTTAAATATCTTATAAAAGACCTGAAAGAAGAAGCATAATAATATCCATCACAAATTCTTTCATCACCAACAAAAGCTATTGTGATACATTTTTCTTTTTTTATTTCATCATCTTCATAAATAAAACTTTTTTTCTTTTTTCCCATAGCAAAAAACATACTTGTTGTACCAAAGTTATATAAATGATGATATATTGTATCTATACCAAGAGATCCTACATTTGTAAGAAAAGCAGATGTGTGAAATGGACTTGCATTTATTATAGCTCTTGGTAAAAGTCCGTGTTTATCTAAAAAACTAAATACTTTTACTGCAAACCTTACAAAACCTGTTGGTATTTTTGATAATGCTCCTGCCATATTATCTGTGTTATTTGAAGTTTCTGTATCTTTGTTTTGTTTTATTGTTTCTTCTAATTTATCTTTTATTTCAAAAATATTTTCTGTTCCGTCATATCTAATTTTTAAAGTGGTTTCTTGCCCGTTATCTGATAAACTTTTTTTAATTGCTAATGAAAGGTATATTCCGTCTCTTGCATATAATCTACCGTTCATAGCAAATCTATTTAAAGAAGGGCGTTCTGCAATTATTCTAACAACTGTTGCATATATAATATCCATATATGAAAGTCTAATTCCTTCCTCTAATTTTTTTGAAATATAATCGTCCATAGCATTTAATACTATGTCTTGTTTAAAATAAACTTGTGAATCATTTCTTGTTATCATAACACTAGGTATAATCTTAAAAAACGGTGGTACATTTTTTAGTTTTCTACCATCTGACCTATATCCAAACATTTTAATTTCCCCTTTATTAATTTATATTAATTTAAAATATAAATAAAACTATTTTCATATATAATTTTATATGCTATTAAAGGAAAAAGTCAAGTAAAAGTTAAGAAAAATGTCGAAAAATGGAGAAAATAAGAATAAAGGAAAGGTTAAAATAATAAACACAATTACCTTTTGACCATCTATTCTAATTGAAAAAAATAAAAATAAAATATATAATAACAATTGTTAAAATTAGTGATTAACAATTGTTATTTTTTGTTAAGGAGGAATATTCTTGATAATAGATAAAGTAAAGAAAATAAATGGAGAAGAAAAAGTAAAAACAAGAAATGAAAAAGCATCAGACAGAATGATAGGAAAATGGGTCAAATGTGATAATTGTAAAGAAATACTCTATAAAGAAGAATTGCATAAAAACTTAAGTGTATGTCCTAATTGTGGAAAACATTTTAGGTTATCAGCAAGAAGAAGAATAAAACAAATAGCAGATGAAGGAACATTTGAAGAAATAGGAAAAGAAATATTAACAGAAGACCCATTACATTTTGAAGGGTATATGAAAAAAGTAGAAACATTAAGAGAAAAAACAAAAATAGAAGAAGCAGTAAAATGTGGAATATGTGAAATAGAAGGACAAAAAGTAGTATTAGGAGTAATGGACGGAAACTTCCTTATGGGAAGTATGGGAAGGGCTGTAGGAGAAAGAATAACCCTAGCAATAGAAACAGCAATAAAGAAAAAATTACCATTAATAATGTTTTGCGTATCAGGTGGAGCAAGAATGCAAGAAGGAATAGTATCACTTATGCAAATGGCAAAAACATCATCAGCAATAGCAAGACTAAATGAAAAAGGGCTTCTATATATATCAGTACTAACAGACCCAACAACAGGTGGAGTAACAGCAAGTTTTGCAAGTTTGGGAGATATTATTTTAGCAGAACCAAAAGCGTTAATAGGGTTTGCAGGACCAAGAGTAATAGAACAAACAATAAAACAAAAATTACCAAAAGGTTTCCAAAGTTCAGAATTCTTATTAGAACATGGTTTTATAGACAAAATAGTAGAAAGAAAAGATATGAAAGAAACATTAGCAAAATTAGTAAGATTACACACTACTAAAGGGGGTGTAAAGTAATAATGTCGAAAATAACAGCTTGGGATAAAGTAACGTTAGCCAGAGAACAAGGAAGACCTAAAGCTCTAGATTATATAAACAATATTTTTAAAGAATTTGTAGAATTACACGGGGATAGGTATTTTGGAGATGACAAATCAATAGTAGGTGGAATAGCACTATTAGAAAAAATACCAGTAACAGTAATTGGAGAGCAAAAAGGAAAAAATGTTAGAGAAAATATGGAAAGAAATTTTGGTATGCCAGAACCAGAAGGATATAGAAAAGCATTAAGATTAATGAAGCAAGCAGAAAAATTTAAAAGACCAATAATAACATTTATAGATACGCCAGGAGCATATCCTGGAATGGGAGCAGAAGAAAGAGGACAAGGAGAAGCAATAGCAAAAAACCTAATGGAAATGTCAAAATTAAAAGTTCCAATAATATGTATAGTAATAGGAGAAGGCTCAAGTGGTGGAGCATTAGCAATAGGAGTAGGAGATAAGATAGTAATGCTAGAAAATGCAGTATATTCTATTTTATCACCAGAAGGTTTTGCAAGTATATTATATAAAGACTCAAGTAAAGCAAAAGAAGCGGCAGAAAATATGAAATTAACAGCAAAAGACTTGAAAAAACTAGGGACAATAGATAAAATAATAGAAGAGCCAGAAAATGGAGCACAAAATGATTTTGAAACAATATGTAAAAACATAAAAGAATATTTACTAAAAGAAATTAAAAGCTTAAAAAAACTAACAGAAAAAGAGTTAGTAGAAAAAAGATACAAAAAATTTAGGGTAATGTAGGGACGTTTCATTTGCGACCAAAAGGTCGCAAAAGGGACACATCTATATAAAGATCTGTCCCAAATGCGACTAAAAAGTCGCAAAAGAAACGTCCCCAATAAAAGGAGGAATTTAAGATGATTTTAAAAGGAAAAAAAGTAGTTATTATGGGAGTTAGAAACAAATGGAGTATAGCTTGGGGAGCTGCACAATCAGCTTATGAACAAGGTGCAGAGGTTATTTGTACTTGTGCTGAGGAAAATTTAGAAAAGGTTAACAAATTACTAGAAGAATTACCAGGTGCAAAAGCATATGTTTTAGGTGATGTTAGTTTAGATGAAAATATTGATAAATGTTTAGATGAAATAAAAGAAAATCACGGAAAAGTAGATGGTGTTTTACACGCAATAGCACACGCAAATTCTGAAGATTTAAGAAATGATTTTATATTAACTTCAAGAGAAGGTTTTGCACACGCAAATGATGTAAGCGCATATTCATTAATTGCAATTGTAAGAAAATTAAAAGAAAAAGATATGTTAAATGAAAACGCAAGTATTGTTGCATATACATATTATGGTTCTGAAAAATCTATTGACGGATATAATGTTATGGGTGTTGCAAAAGCAGCATTAGAAGCAAGTATTAGATATTTAGCAAAAGATTTAGGAAAAGATAAAATGAGAATTAATGGAATTTCAGCAGGACCTATTAAAACTTTATCTGCAAAAGGAATTAAAGATTTTAATTCTATATTAGATGTAGTAGAAGAAAGAGCACCATTACACGAAAATGTTACTCCTTCACAAGTAGGAGACGCAACAGCATTTTTATTTAGTAATTTATCTAGTGCTATCACTGGAGAGATTATTCACGTAGATAATGGTTTTTCAACAGTAGGTGTTTAATATAAAAATATAGAAAAATGTTAAAAGATAATAAAATAATAGAAAATAAAAATAAAAAGCTTACACTTTAAAAGTTATTTAAAATGTAAGCTTTTTTTGTTTGAAATTTCTTTAAAATCTGTCAGTATCATCATATCTAGAAGTACGTATTTGATTAGAATAATACCAAACAAGTGCAACAATTGCAATCGCAGCTATTCCCATAATTAACCAAGTCCACATAGTTGCAGTCATTCCCATAAAAGTTGCGTTTCCTTCTGCATTTGTAGAAGTTCTGCTTGCTGCATAATCTCCATTACCGACGTTATTTGTCATAGAAGTAGCTGTGTTTGATACAGAATTTCCAGCTTTTTGCATAGTATTTTCTGCACCTGCTGTTACATTTTTCATAGTATTTGAAACACCATCAGCAGCACCTTCTATAGCATTTTCTGCACCACCGACAATGTTTCTTGCACCATTTGTAGCATCTTCTAACATATTAGTAGCATCGTTTGCAAAAACAGAACTTGCAATTAATAAAATAGAAATAATTAAAATTGATGCACTAAGTATTAATTTTTTAGACATAGAAATTTCCTCCTTGTATAATAGTTAGTCTTTAAAATAGACAATATTTTCCATAATAATTGATTATGAAAAATAAATTCTATTATTATTATTTTATATTTTAAATAAAATATACATAAAAAATAAAAAGAAAATTAAAAAAAGAAACAATAGAGAAAGAATAAAGAAAAAATAAAAAAAGGAAAAAATAAAAAAAGGAAAAAATAAAGAAAAAATAAAATAAACAAAAAAGAACACAAAAAATAATAGATAAGAAAAAATAAAACCTTATTTAAATAAAATTAAATAAGATTTTATTTTTTTAAATATTTTTGTAAATTATTTTTTTAGTCTAATTAAGATAGCAATCGCAAGTAATATTAGTAAAACTCCTATAACAATAATGAAAATATTTAATATGTCTGATAAACCTAATTCTCCTGAAGATGTTGTACTTGTAACTGTAGCTGATTGGCTTTGTCTATTAGTATTAGTTGTATCTGAAGTTGTGTTACCACTTGCCATAGTATTTGAATTTCCAGAACTCATTGTATTTGTATCTGTAGTAGATGTATTAGTTCCTGTTTGTGAATTTGTGTTGTCTGTAACTTGATTTGCATCTTGAGAAGTATTTGAATTGTCTCCACTTGAAAGGTCTGTTGTTAAGTCTGTACTTAAATTTAAATCAACTGCATAACAAGTGTTTATTGTAAATACAAAAGCAATAATGCTTACAAATATAATAATAAATTTTAAACTTTTTAATTTCATTTATTAACCCTCCTAATTGAAATAATTATTATTTCATCTCTTTTGTTCTTACAAAATATATGATATCACAAACTATAGTAACTGTCTAGTAAATTTTAAAAAAAATTAAATCAAATCTTAATTTTTTGTAATTTGTATTGACTTAAAATATTATAATACGTTATTATTACAAAAGTAGTAAAAAAATATGGAGGTAAACATGATTAAGGTAGATAATGTTAAAAAGACTTTTATACGTTATAAAAACAAGAAAGAAAAAGAAACTTTTTATGCAAATAATGGAATAAGTTTTGAAGCAAATGATGGAGAAATAATTGGCGTTTTAGGACCAAACGGAGCAGGTAAAACAACACTTTTACGTATGATTGCAGGAATATTAGAGCCAACAGAAGGAGCAGTTACTTTTGATGATTTAAATTACAAAGAAAACGAATTAGAAATAAAGAAAAGTTTAGCATATTTGTCTGGAAATACTAAGCTTTATGATACAATTTCTTGTTATGAATTATTAAAAATGTGTGCAGATATTTATGGAGTTGTAGATAAACAAGAAGAAAGAATTAAAGAAATAGCTAAAATATTAAATATGGAAGGGTTTTTATATAATAAAATAGGCAATTTGTCTACAGGTCAAACACAAAGGGTAAACATCGCAAGATGTATGGTTCATAACCCAAAATATTACATATTAGATGAAGCAACAACAGGTTTAGATATTATATCAAGTCAAGTAATTTTAAATTTCATTAAAGAAGAAAAAACTAAAAATAAAACAATTATATATTCAACACATTATATGGAAGAAGCAGAAAATATATGTGATAAGGTTATTATGATAAATAAAGGTACAGTTATAACAAGAGGAACACCAAGCAAAATAAAGGAAGAAACAAATACAACTAACTTAAGAGATGCGTTTTTCTCTTTGATAGGGGGTGTTTTAGATGCAGAATAATTTATTAAATATATTAAAAAAAGAATTAAGAGAATTATTTAGAGATAAAAAATCACTTGCAATGATGCTAGTTATTCCAATATTTATACCACTTTTAGTAATAGGTATGTCAGCTTTATTTGACACACAAGTAAATAAAAATGTAGAAGAATTTAATAAAATAGGTTTTGCTTATCAATTATCACAAGAAGAAAAAGAAATTGCAGAAAATATGGATATTGAAGTAATAAATGGAACAGAAGAAGAATTAAAACAAAAATATGAAAATTCTGAGATTAATCTATATGTAACAAAAGAAAATAACAATTATATATTAAACACAGGAAGTAGTGATAATGATACTTATGCTATGAATTTAATGGAAACTTATTTTGATAGTTTAAAACAATATATGCAAGCAAATTATTTAAGTAATAATAATATAAACCCAAATGAAGTATTAAATATAATAAATGTAGAAGAAAATATTTTTGAAGAAGATAATTATTTTACAAGTTATATTAAAAATTATGCATTTTTATTTATAATTATGGCGATTACAGTATCTGCTACATATCCTGCAACAGATACAACAGCAGGTGAAAAAGAAAGAGGAACTCTAGAAACATTACTTACTTTCCCAATTAAAAGTAAAGATATTATAGTTGGAAAATTCTTAGGTGTATCTATTTCATCAATTGTAACCGGTGTTATTAGCTTGATCTTAGCAGTGATATCACTTGTAATTGCTGGAAATATGTTTAGTATATATGATGGAATTGATATAATGTTTTCAGGAACGAGTTTAATATTTGCTATTATAGTTATAATTGCATATTCATTTTTTATAAGTGGTTTGTGCATATCTATAGCAAGCAAATCAAAAACATTTAAAGAAGCACAAAGTGCTTTAACACCATTAACATTTATATCATTTTTCCCAGGTATGATAGCTTTTATGGTAGGAGTAGAAACGACACCAATACTTTCAATTATTCCATTTTTAAACTTTACATTATTATTTACAGATATAAGTAATGGAAATATAAATTTATTAAATTTAGTGTTAATGGCAATATCTACAATAATATATATAACAATAGTGTTAAAACTTATAATTAAACAATATAAGTCTGAAAATGTATTATTTTAGAAAAATGGTTGTAAAAAAATAATTTATTGATATAATAATAGTGTAAGAATTAAAAAGATGTTCAAATAATAGATTGGAGGAATTTTTATGTTGAAAAAAGTTGGAATTTTAGCAAACGGAGGAGATGTTTCTGGTTTTAATGCAGTAATAAGAGCGATTGTAAAAACTGCTGAAAATCATAATATTGAGTGTTATGGAATTATTGACGGATATAATGGTTTAATTAAAAAAGATTTTGAATTATTAAGTACAGCAGAAGGTGGAGAAGCAATAGGAATTTTACCACTTGGTGGTTCTATTATAGGTTCTTCTACAAATTCTAATTTATTTAATTATAAAGTTGTAAATGAAGACGGAAGTGTAGAATATAAAGATTTATCAGATGAAGCAATTAAAAATATAAAAGAATTTGGTTTTGATTGTATTTTTACATTAGGTGGAGACGGAACACAAAAATCAGCAAGAGATTTTTCAACAAAAGGTGTAAATGTAATTGGAGTTCCAAAAACTATAGATAATGATGTTGCTTGTACTGAAATAACATTTGGTTATAATACCGCTGTATCTGTTGCAATGGAAGCATTAGACAGATTACACACAACAGGAGCTACACATCATAGAATTATGGTTTTAGAAGTAATGGGAAGATATGCAGGTTGGATAGCACTAGAGTCAGCTATAGCAGGTGGTGCAGATGTAGCTTTAATTCCAGAAATACCATATGATATTAATAAAGTTGCATCTAAAATAGAAAATAGAAAGAAAAGAGGAAAAAACTTTAGTATAGTAGTTGTAGCAGAAGGTGCAAAGCCAATAGGTGGAGAATTAACTATTATGGGAACAAGAGATAATGGAAAAGGTGTAGATAATACAAAACTTGGTGGAATAGGACAAGTAGTTGCAAAACAATTACAAGAATTAACAGGTTTAGAAGCAAGAAACACAACTCTTGGTTATATGCAAAGAGGTGGAACACCAACAGCTTTTGATAGAGTATTATCAACAAAATATGGAACAAAAGCAATGGAATTAGCATTAGAAGGAAAATTTGGAACACTTGCAGTTATTAAAAATGGTAAATTAGACTCTGTATCATTAGAAGAAGTGGTAGGAAATAATACAAAAATAGGAGCAGTATCAGGTAATACTGAAGAAAGTAATTTAAGAAAAGTTACAATGGACGATGATTTAGTAAAAACAGCAAGAAACATAGGAATAAATTTAGGAGATTAAGTAAAGGAAAGTAAAATGGAATATATTACTCTAAATAATGGAATAAAAATTCCTAAAATTGGGCTTGGTATATATGCTTTAAATGATGAAGATGTGATTGTAAAAGCAATTGATGACATAGGGTATAGATTAATAGATACAGCTAGAATGTATGGAAATGAAAAAATTTTAGGAAGAGCAATTAAAAGATGTAGTGTAGATAGAAAAGATTTGTTTATTACAACTAAAGTCTATGGACCAGATAGAGGTTATATAAAAACAAAAGAAGCAATTAAAGATTCTTTAAATAATCTAGGACTTGATTATATTGATTTAATGCTTATACACGAGCCATATAAAGAATATAAAGAAATGTATAAAGCTTTAGAAGAAAGTGTGAAAGAAGGTATTGTAAAATCAATAGGTATTTCTAAT
>CALYBF010000025.1 GCA_944393755.1 uncultured Clostridia bacterium
CTTTCCAATATTTAAACCACTCTAAATCTGTTCCTGGTTTACAGAAAAATTCCATTTCCATTTGTTCAAATTCACGTGTTCTAAATATAAAGTTTCCTGGTGTTATTTCATTTCTAAATGCTTTTCCTATTTGTGCTATTCCCATTGGTATTTTCTTTCTAGATGTTCTTAATACATTTTTAAAATCTACAAATATACCTTGTGCTGTTTCTGGTCTTAAGTATAATTCTGATTTTTTGTCCTCTATAACACCTTGTGATGTTTTAAACATTATATTAAATTTTCTTATATCTGTAAAATTAGTTTTTCCACAATTTGGACAAGGTATGTTGTTTTTATTTATAAAATCTATTAATTCTTTTTCACTCATACCATCTGCTATCATATCTTTTCCTTGTTTATGAGCCCACTCTTCTATTAATTTATCTGCTCTATGGCGTGTTTTACACTCCCTACAGTCTATTAATGGATCTGAAAAACCTTCTACATGTCCTGATGCTACCCAAGTTTCTGGGTTCATAAGTATTGCACTATCTAGACCTACTACGTTTTTTTGTTCTTGGATAAATTTCTTTTTCCAAGCATTTTTTACATTATTTTTTAGTTCATTTCCAAGTGGTCCATAGTCCCATGTATTTGCTAACCCACCATAAATCTCTGAACCTGGATAAACAAAACCTCTGTTTTTACAAAGTGCTACTAATGTTTCCATTGAATCTAACATAAAAATTCCTCCTTTTAGCTAAAGAAAAACTTCCCTCCTTAGCTAACTAAAATTTATTTAGCTAGGGACGAAAGTTTTTTCCGCGTTTCCACCCTATTTCCAAAATTAGAATATCTAATTTTGACACCTTAATTTATAAAGTTACTCCAAAGCTCCCCATACTTATTTATTGTAAGTATTCCACCATCACTTACTCTCTTTAAATAAATTTACAAGTATTTTTTCTTTTTCACTGTAACTATATTTATTTAATTTCATATATTTTATTATGGTTTTTAAAAAAAGTCAATAAAATTTTCCAAAAATTGTTGATAATTTTTATTTTTTATGCTAAGATTATTAATGTGTTCAAAATATAGGGGTATAGTGTCAATGGTAGCACATCGGTCTCCAAAACCGCCTGTGAGGGTTCGAGTCCTTCTACCCCTGCCAACATAGAAACCCTACTGTTAAAAAGTATTTGGGTTTTTATTTTTTATACCAAAATTACTGAAATTTGTCAAGGGGACAATCTGGGGACTAAAAGCTAAAAATCAATAAAAAATGGGCTCTTTTATAGAGTCCATTATCATTTATTTTGTTTACTAATGTATGTTAGCACTGCCTTTTTCTTAGGCTAGTGCTTCATCAAGTTTCTTAGCTGCTATAATATCTTGCTCCTCTTCTTCTCTAGCATAAATTTCTAGGGTAATGTCAAAAGATGAGTGTCCTGCACGTTTGCCTATTACCTTTGGGTCAATTCCTTTTGCAACTAAAATGCTAATATTTGCGTGCCTTAATGAATGAAAATGTACTTGTTTAAACCCATTTCTACTAATAAAGGCACTAAACCAATTAGAGACCGTATCAGGTATTAATATATTTTTATCTTCACCAGTCCAGTTTGTAAATAACTTTCCAGTATTTTTATACCCATACTTTAATCGTTCTTTATCTTGCCATACTTTATATTCTTTTAATATACTTATTAGCTTATCTGGCATTGTTAGAGTTCTTATACTTGTTTCTGTCTTTGGTGTTTTTTCTACTATTCCTACTTTTGGGATATACAATACATTTCTTCTAACTGTTAATGTCTTTGTTTCAAAATTTATATCATCCCATCGTAAAGAACAAATCTCGCCTCTTCTACATCCACACAGTACTGCAATATATATAATAGTTTTATATATTATATCTTCATTTTCTAATAACTCTAACATCTTTTTTATTTCCTTTAAACTCAATACTTCTGTTTCCTTATGCTTTACTTTTATATTCTCGACTCTTTGTGTTATATTTTCTTTCACATACTGCCAATATTTAGCTTTTGAAAACAAAACTCCTATCGCTTTTTGATGATGAAGAATAGTTTGTCTACTTAAATAGTATTCTTTTACTTTTCCACTTTTATATTTTATTACTTGCTTTTCTTCTAAACTTTCATAAAACTTTATTAAGTCTATTGGTTTTATATCACTTAAATACATTTTTCCTAATGGGCTTTTTATTGCTCTTGAATATAGTTGTTTATATCTTTCAACTGTACTTGGGGACAATTCTTTTTTAGCATATTTCTTCATAAATATATCAACAAATTCTTCAAATGTTGTTATTTCTCCCCTCATAAAATCTTCCTTTTTATGTTTGTTTCTAAATTCAATAGCTTTATTTTCCAACTCCATTATTCTCTCAGCTTTTGTATTTTTCTCATTTTCTACATAAAATGTTTGTTTATATCTTGTTCTTTTTCCATTTGTTGTTACACTTACAACAACTTGGCATTTTGTATAATCTTCATTATATTTTATGCTTATACCTCTCAACTTTTAATCGCTCCTTTTCATTGGTACAAGTGAGTTACAACACTTTTACAAGATTATTTTACCATATTATGTAAATAAAAGCTATACTTTTTGAAATCTTTTTATACTTTTTTATTAGCTGTAACTATTGATATTTATAGTGTTTCCGCTCCTTTATCATATTAGATTTAGAAGCGGAACTATACTAATTTTCATTATTCAAATTCTTTATAGCATTTTGTAATTTATGTACTGCAACATAACTATCAAGTAATCTTTCTGTTAGTTTTTCTGTATTAGTACAACCTTCAGCTGCTACAAGTACATTACTTAGTAAATCTTTAAAAGAACTACACATTTCTTTTAATTCTTCTATTCCGTCTACTTCTTGCTCTTGTTTAGAAAGTATCACTTCTACCATATTATTCACCTCGCTTAACCACCAATTCAGGTAGTAGCTTATGATTAGTTATTTTTATTCTTATTGGCTGATGTTGAAAGATATTCTAATAAGCTATCTTTATCAATTAGATATTTTCTACCTCTCTTGATAAATTGTATCTCCTTATTTAAAAGCATTTGTCTAATAGAATATAATGTAAGACAAGTATTTGGATCTTCTCTCTTTATCTCTTCTATTAGTTTACTTGCTGTTCTCCATTGTTGCATTTTTTATTCCCTCCTTATTATACATATTTTTGTATAATTACTGCGTCTAATATCTCGTATAATTAGGATTATTACTTCATTTATTACTACATTGTTAAAGGTATAGGGAAGAAAAATAATCTTCACCTATAACCATGTATTATAATTAATTACTTGCAACTTTTTCTATTTCAGTATTATTATTTAGTACAGTAGTAATGTTATTTTTTACTTCTTCTAAGTATTTAACAACATTTATTCTACTGTCTAAGTCTAAACTTTTATTAGACATAAATTCTTCCTGCATAGTATGTAATTGTCTAATACTGTTACTTATTGCAAGTTCCCTCTTAGTTTTCATCGTAAATCACCACCTTTCATATTAATTTAATTTATTGTTTTTCTTCTTTTGTGTTTGTAATATTTCTTTTTCCATAACTACTTTTCATATTATGTATATGATTAGTAAAATCTTTGTGCCTTCTTTTTCTTTTATTAAAAGTTTTTCTTTTCTTCCTTTTCTTTTTTAACCTTTCATTATACATTTGATTCAATGTATGTCTAACATCTTTTGGCATATATGCGTATTTAGTGCCAAAACTATATGATAAAATTTCATTATTTTTCATACTTAAAATCTCCTTTCTATTTCTTATGATAAGTGCCATCTAATGTACTTATCATACCTTTACAATGATAGGTTGCTTTTTCTAAGAAAATTATAAGTCTAGTCCTTTGATGTCTACTTAAAATCTTATCATTATCAACTTTGTCAATTATTTCTTCTATTTCTGCGATATGTTGTTTATAATGATTTATGGTTTCTTCATTATCTTTTGGCATAGTTACCACCACCTTTCTAATCTTCTTCTATATTTTTTGGAGTTTGACTCTCAATATAAATGTCTGTACTTTTTATCATACTAATTGCTAAGTCAAACATATTCTCTATTTTTTGTTTATCTCTTTCAGTCCAAGAAACTTGTCTAAATATTTCTTTTATATATTCAAATGTATCTGTCATTAGTTTTATTGCTCTAAAAGAAGATGTTTCATATAAATTGAAATTATTATGTGTAGTGATATTAGCAATAGTTTTACTAATATTAGCATTAATCAGCTCTTGTACTTTCTCTACATCTGAACCATATTCAGTCATTGTATTAGTTTTTACTAATAACCAGTTCAAATCTTTTGCAACATATTCTAATTTTATCCAGTCAGCAACATCTTGATAATTAGATGATTTTTCTATTTTTTCTAATATTTCAGTTGCTTTCTTTTTGTTTTCACTTATATAGTCTTGCATTGTTTTTTCTCCTCTTTTCTTTATATATTTTTTATCTATATAAACCTCATAAGTTATAGAGTTTACTGCATATTCAATACCATTTTCAGTTGTTTTAGTTACTATTTTTGTATTACCATAGGTCATTTCCATATTTTTTGATTTAACTAATGTCATTGCTTCTGCGTATGGAACTGTTTTATGTTTAGGTATTGTAATTCCTTCCTTTGATTTCCTATAAAGTTTACAATATGCTGGGTAATACTTTAAACCATTTGTATATTCCATATAATTAGCTTGGTATCTAATATCTGTAATGTTGCTAGTATAAGCTATTCCATAATTCCATATATTCTGCAACATTTCATTTTCTATAACTAATGGGGAATTATCTAATGTTTTTACCCATACCTCATATATCACTTTTTCTTTATCTATAAATAAAGTTATAATGATATATGCTAATTCTTTCTTTATTCTTCTTTTTAGCTTGCTATAAAAATTCCCAAAATCTTTGTATAGAGTTTTTAGTTCTTTATCATTTTTCAATTCACAAACCAGAACTACTATTTTTTCACTATCTGTACCAGAAAAGTTTGTCATTAATAATCTATATACATACTTTATGCCTTTACGAAATAGTTGTATATTTTCTGCTCTATTATTACAATGATGTATTTCTATAATTTCTCCGTCTTCTGTTACCATTTCATTTTTGTTAATTTTTCTGCAATGGTTTTTATATGGTTTATTTCTTACTTTTGGAGTTTCTATTTCTATTATTCCATTTCCTAAGTCATATACTTTGCATATTTCTTCTGGTTTTGGTTTCTTATATTTAGTTTTTTCTATTTTTATATCTTTCTTAGACATAACTTTTAGTTCCTCCATTGTTATTTCACCGTGTTGTTTGTTGAATATTTGCACTATTATTTCAAAGTACAACACGGTGTCTAATTTGATTAATCTAATAATCTCTCCAAATAGCAAAACAGTGTTCCAAGTTGGTTATATACTGACATTTCTGCTTTTTCTATTAACTCATAAGCAAGTCTCTGTTCTTCTACTATTTGTTCTACCATTTCAAACATAAAGCCAATATTTCCAGTTATACAGTCTGCAATAAATCTAAATAGCTTAAACATATCGAATTTTAAGTTATCATTTTCTTTTTCCCAGTTTATTGCATCTGTTAAAAATCTATACTTTAATGCTTCCTTTATTTCTTCATCTTCTGTTAACAAGCCATTATCAAAATGCTTTTTAGCATTTTTTGCAAAATCGAGAACTCTTTTTATTTCTTGATTATCTATATTTGTATTATTTATAAATGACTTATCCTCAAGATAATAATTTAAATAAAAGTATTCAGCACCTCCAACTATAAACAATTTAATTGTGTTTATTATTTGTTGCTTTTCATTTTTTAATTGTTCCAATTCTTCTTTCGTTCTGTAAATTTCAAACTCTTCAATTACTTTTTCTAACATTACAATACCTCCTATTAATTTTTGATATTAGAAATTACAAGAAGTTGAATTGTTCCTTTGTTTCTGTTTCACCATAACTTCTATGTCTATTATAAACACAGTTCATTTCTTCAACAAGAACTAGATATATTAATACAAGTTGTGTCTAAATTTTAAATTGACTAATTCTGTATATAGTGCTATAATACTAATGTTGATAGAATTTTAAGGAGTTTATAAAAATATGAAGATTACATCAAATAAGCAATTAATTTTAAAATTTTATACCACAGGTAAAAACAAAAACATAGAAGAATTATATATAAATGATTTCGATAATTTTTACCAGAAATATGAAGTTGGAAACATAATTGTTTCACTCTTAAATAGCTATAATGATATTATACAAATATTAGATAAATATATTAGAAAAATAGATAAAAGCACACCACTTACTCTTGCTGAATTAATTAAAGTATTTAAAAATTTAATTAAGAACTTGGAAACAAAGAAATTTTATATAATATCAAAGTTACTAGAAATTAATTTTAATAAACTACGTTATAGAATAGAAAATATAGAAAAATATGATTTATTAGCTGATAAAGAATATAATAAATTTCAAGGTAATATATTGGGAACCCCTGAAATATACATAAGAAAACGTGGTTTTCCTAACTACGCATTTAAAAATTTTTTGTTAAGATTTAAACGTTCTTTTTCTAATGCGAAAAATATTGTAGAAAAGAATTTTAACATAGATAATAACAGGGATACCAATATTCCTCTAAAATATGAACTTCCAAAGATGTTTGTGGAATATTTTGATAATAATTTATCTTATACTTATTATATTACTAGTATAACAGATTTACTTTTAGCAAGTACCTATAATTTACATTTATCTAAAAAATTCATTTTAAAATGTGAGTATTGTGGTGATTTATTTATTCCTAAAACAAATAAAAAAGAACAAAAATATTGTTATAGTAAAGATGAGTATGGCAATTATATTTGTAGAAATAAAGGAAGAAAAAATATTTGGTATAGGAATAAAGCTCAAAGCAATAAATCTAATTAACACGTTGTTGTTTCAAAAATTGATTATGTATTAAATTCAAAAAACAACACCGTGTTTTTCTATATTAGCCCTTATTTTCTTCTCTAACAAAATTACCGTTAGAAGCGGGGAACTTTCCAAACGAATTATAAAAAACTCCTTATGAGCGAAATTAGGCTAATTAAAGTAAAAGAAAAAGCGATTAGCAATGTAACCGCTTCTATTTTTATTCATCTAATGGAGTTCCCCAACCTACTTGTTCTTTCTGACTATCAACATTTCCAGTTGATAGATATTTTCCTTGTTTATCTTCTGTGCAATAAACAATGTCATTTTCATAACTAAAATGTGTATCAGATGTATTTTTCATATACTTTATAAAAACAACATATCTTCCATAGCCATCACTTTCAGTTATTTCAAAACTATCTAATTTTGCATTAGGAAAAACATCAGTATAGCTACTCCAAGCAACTCCTGCTACAACACCAGTAGAAAAATTAACATTATTCATACTATCAAATCTTTTGCCTATTACAACATCATCACTTGTGAATACATTAGATTTACTTGTATTATCGTTATTAGTTATTAAAAATACTATTGCTATAAAAATGATTATAATAATTGCTAGAATAATGATTTTATTTTTCTTTGACAATTCTTTAAACTTGTTTATTATTTCCATATATAACCTCCTAATATACTAATTCATAGGTTGCATTTCTATATAAGCATTTTCCTAAAAATTGACCATAACCCATAGTATCATATAATTTATTATTTTCTTGTATTTCAAACTCGAATCTATCTTCTATTGTTTGTGTAACCTCTTTCATTTCTTCGTGTGAATAGTATTCTGCTGTTGTATATTCTCCTATCAAATTTCCTTCTTCTATTTCATAAGTTCCAGTCAATGTGCATTGCATATCTATATCTGTTAAAGTTATTTTATTACCTTCTATTTTTATACTTATATCTCCTAATTCTATTAGCATATCTTCTTTTTCTTCACTTGTTAGTATTTTATTATAAGTGCCATTTTCTATTGTATTTGTACTAAGGTTATCATTAGTAATAGTTTCTACTGTATTTGTATTATTGGTTGTGTTTGTATTGTTTTGACTTGAACTATTATATAATTCTTCATATTTTTTCTCAGATAATGCAGATATAGTAAAATCAGCTGTTTTACTTGTACTATTTGTTGACATTTCGTATATCATATTATCTTGATAATTATATGCCTTATTATTTTCTTTGTTTTCTATTTGCATAAAATTATCAACTTGCTCCTGTGTAAAGTCTGGTCTTACTGATTTAATAATACAAGGAACAGATACTTTCATAACCCAGGTACTAAATTCTTTTTGATTTATAAAACTGTTATAGTCAGCCATTAATGTTATAGATACAATATTTTTTGTATTAGGTTCTGTATATACAACTATTGATTCTCTTCCTTTATCTTCAAATGTTCTTGTAATCATATAAAAGTCAAGTCCACTTTGTTTATGTTGAACAGTTGATTTTTTAAATTTATCTTCTGCTAATACTAAACTATCATTAGGTATATTATCATTAGTATATTGATTATACATTGTATTGAGTTCTTTGTTAAAATTTTCACAAAATTCTGCAAGTGTCATATTAAATCTCATACCATAAAAATTATCACTTTCAATTACTGCATTATCATTGATTTGTTTTTCTTTCTCAACATTTTTAACATCTTCAAAATCTAAGCCGAATTTAGCAGTTTCATATTCTTTGTAATCTTCAACTGCTGAGTAATCTTCATAATCTGTATCATTAATACGATTTACAATAGCAAGAAAGAAATCATTGTTTAATGTTTTTATAGTTCCTTTATTGACTAGCCCCATATTAAATGTTGAATTATATTTAATATTATCACTTATCTTTAAATCTATATTGTATGAATATTTAAAAACATCTTCTATTGTTTGCTCAATTATATTTGAATCTAAAACTCTATGTGCAACATATTCTATATTCTTAAAATTACCATTGCTATCACTTTCAATTTTAAAACAAGGTATTTCAACTGCACCAGCAACTTTATTATTCTTAAATGCCATAATCGACATTACTGTAAAACCTTCGAGTTCACCTTCTCCTTCTGTAACTATTGTATCAACAAACATTGAGTCTAATGTTAAATCAACATTTAAGTCTGTTTTTTCTAATTCTTCTATTAGTTTTGTTTTCAATTCTTCTGCATTTATTTGAGATAATTTTTCTTTTGTTTCATTTATTTTCATATTAGTAGATATTGTTTGTACTAAAAAGAACAGTCCTACAAGTATAATTATAATTCCTATTACTATACCTACTATTTTTAAATTTTTCTTTTTTATATTAATCGACAATTTTAATTCCCCCTTTTTCTTTTATTCTTAAAACTATTGTAGCAATTAGAAATATAGCTGTTATTCCACCAGTTACAAAAATGCCATATTCAAAGAAGTTAGTAGTTCTTTTTATATTTCTATATTCTTTTTCAATTTCATTAAATTCTGACCTTGTAATAAAATCATCTTCATAGTTTAATCTTGCTAGGTTATAACCATAATAACCATTTTCTCCCCAATAAGCATCTTCTTCAATAGAATTCCAGTAACAAAACAAACATATAAAAATAATTGTAACTATTAAACTAATGCCAGTTATCAGTAATACTTTCTTTGAAAACTTTTTCTTTTCTTTCCCCATAAAAACTCCCCTTTCTTTGTATTTCGATTTTTTCTTCATTATAGCAATAATATTTTAGTTTGTAAAGTATTCTTTTACTTTATAAAATGTAATTTTATTTATATACTAAACATCTGCATATAAAAGTTTATTTGTTCTTGTTTTAATGAAATAAATTTATTTGATTTCTTTGCTAGAATTACAAAATTACTATATATCTTTTTATTCTTGTATATTCTGCATAAAGGAAAACTATTTTCTTTGGTTTCTTTTGAACATATTAAAAAGACATTTTCTTCTAATTTTATTTCATAATAAGGGTAATAAACCAAACCATATAATTCAGATATGTTATTATTGATTTCTTTAATAATTGGTTGTTTGTTGGGACAAACTAATAATATTTTTACTTTGTTCATTTTATCTTCTCCTTTCTTGTTTATGGTAATAAAATTTCTTTCTCATAAAGTGTCTTTTTACTTTATTAATTGTCATTGGCTTCATAAAGTAAAGTATAGTTTATATAATAATTTATATACTGTTATTTGGAGGTCAACAGGTATGAAAGAGAACAAAGAGATTTTAATAACTATCGGTCAAAATCTAAAAAATGCTAGAATTTCAAAAGGCTATACACAGGAACAAATGGCAGAACAATTAAATGTTTCTAGTAAATTTATTTCTATGATAGAAAGAGGTTGTAGTGGACTTAGTATAACTAATCTAACAAACATTTGTAAGATATTAGATATTGAGCCTAACTCTTTATTTAACGGTGTTTTAAATTATACTGATAGTAAAGATGAATATATAACTAATGCTTTATCTACACTAGCAAATGGAGATAAGGAATTTTTGATAAGTGTTATTGAATATATACTTAAAAAGTCATAAAGAATACTAATCGCTAGTATTCTTTTTATCTTGTAAAAATGCTTCACTGGTAATTCTAGTTGCTAGGGCATATCCATATATAAAACATTGTTCGCTATCTATTTCACTTAGTTTCAAGTATTCTTCACATAATTTTCTTAGAGTTGTTTTTTCTGTTTCAGTAAATAATTGATTTTCTAACTTTTCTCTTATCAGTTTAATTTTTTCCAGTTCTTCATTATACTTTTGTGTCATTTCGATTTCTCCTGCACGTTCTCTATATATTTCTTTGATTTCTACTGGTTCCATATCTAAAATCTTCCTTTCCATACCTTTTTATAAATATTTCTATTGATTCTAATACACCACAATTACTGCATATTAAAGTTTTATTATCTTTTCTTGATATTGCGGGATAACCAACGATTACACTTTTACATCTAGGGCATATTCTATTTTTCCAATGCATTATTGTAACTTTTCTACCTCCTTTCCAAAAATTCTTTATCGAATAAGTATTTAAAGAAAAGTAGTGTTTCTCTTTTAGTTGCAACTGACATATCAAGGGGCGATAAGTTCAATATGGGGGTATATCGAACTTGTTTTGTCATTTCTGCATTTCTTTTATCTTCAAGCATATCACGAATTATGTTACAACTTTTATCTAAAACGACAATGAGTACAGGTTGAAGAATATTAATTTCTGCTAATATTAGCCTTTTATATCTTCTACTGTACTCATTTATATCAATACTTTTATTATTGGTCTTGTTTAGGAACATATAACTTGCGTTGATATGTTTATACTTATCTGGACTATTTTTCATTATGTATTTTTGCATTTCATAGTTTAATCTAAAAAATACCTTCTTGCTATTGATTATATATAACACATTGTTGTCAGTAAAGTTAGACAGAAAGCCGTCGTGATTAAACTTTTCATATTTATACTTTTTAGTTCTTCTTTGTTTATCTTCCCATTTTCTAAGTAGTATATTTAATTGTATTTGTTTGCTTACTTTTGGGAATAAATCTTCAAACACTTCATTTGAATTGCAAAAAGTTGCTAAACTCGTTGACATTACTTGATTACACCACCTTTCTCCACAACCTTATTTTACCATAGTCTACATAATAAAACAAGTGTTTGGCAAGAAGAATAATAAAAATTTATTTTTCTATTTCCTTTGCAATTACTGGGTTATAAGGTTTTATGATTAGATTTACGGTTTACTAACGCTATTAGCGAACCGCACTTGGTGTGGTTAAAGTAATAAAGCCTTAAACGAGTCTTACAGCATTATAAATTATTCAAGCGGAAAGGGGTTAGGGGAAATTTTATAAACGTCTTATAAACGTTCCTAGAATGAATTAGATTTTGAGAAAAGCGGAGAGCAAAAAAGGAATTATGATTAAATTGTGAAATTTGACAAAAATACTTGAAATTATACTTTGTATATGCTATTATAATAAAAATTATCAAGGGGGACATTTTGGGGACAAACTTTGCACAAGGTTACTAAAAATGGCAGAATGCTACTAAATGAAAAAGTAATGCTTTGCAGTTGTTACAATAAGTTACTAAACACTACAAAACATCACTTTACATAAAAGGCAGAACTCCAAAACCGCCTGTGAGGGTTCGAGTCCTTCTACCCCTGCCACAATAATATTAAAAGGGAATAAAAGATATTTTTATTCTCTTTTTTTGTTTTTGGGAGGTGATTTTTATTAGTAAAATATTAAATTCTATTATAATTTTTATATTATTTTTCACATTATTTATTTGTATATTTTTTATTCCAACTTTTGGTAGTTCTAATAGTTATGATGGTATTTCTTCAGAAATAATAGATTTTAACCCTGATGGTTTTGTATGGCCTCTCCCAGGATACACTAGAATTAGTTCTTATTTTGGTAAAAGAAAATCTCCAACGTCTGGTGCTTCTTCTTCTCACTCTGGAATAGATATACCTGCACCAGAAGGTACTCAGTTTATTGCTGTTGCAGATGGTGAAATTACTTTTAGACAATTTTTAGGAGCAGGCGGATATACTATTACTCTTTCTTTTTCAAATTTCAGAGTTACTTATTGTCATTGCGACCCCAATTTTATAGTTAAAGTTCGGTGATAAAGTAAAACAAGGACAAGTAATTGGCAGAGTTGGTCCTAAATATGTTTATGGTGTTCCTGGTAATCAATATTCTGATTCTTCTGGCAGACCTACAAATGGCGCTACCACTGGTTGCCACTTACACCTTGGAATTCGTATTGATGGTAAATATCAAAACCCTTTAGATTTTTTCTAATTTTTAGATTAATTATTACATTATATAAGGAGCAACTAAAATTTGTTGCTCCTTATATTTAACTTTCATTTACATCTATAATTGAGAAAATATCTTTGTTATTGTTTAATTCTACAATATTTAAAATAACACCTTCACCTAATACATTTCCACCTAGAGCTTGTATTTTTTCTTTAATTTTTTCTATAGTATTTCCAGTTGCATAAATATCATCTACAATATAGAAATTTTTATTTTTATATGTAGTATTTACTAACTTTGGTAATTCTAAAATATCTTCTCCATATTCTTTTTTATATCTAATTTCCGCTTCTACTGTAGAAGGTGGCAATTTTCCTTTTTTTCTAACAGGAATACAACCAATATTTAACCTATCAGCAATTGCAGTTCCAAGTAAAAATCCTCTTGCTTCTGGTGCTATTATATAATCTACATTTTTATTTTTAATCTCATCTATAAATAAATCTATAATTTCTTTTAGAGAATTTTTATCTATTATAAGTGGCATAATATCTATAAACTCCACGCCTTCTATTGGGTAATTTTTTTCAGTTCTAATATTTAATTTTTGTTTTAATTTATTATTTAATACTTTCATATTTCTTTTTATTCCCTTTGCTTTATTTCTTTATTCTTCTCCTTCATACTCTATATTACTATTAAAAGCAAGTATAGAATAGAATATTGGTGGAAGTATTAAAATACCTATACCAAATAAACCACCTTTTCCAAAGTTCTCTGCTAAAAGTA
>CALYBF010000026.1 GCA_944393755.1 uncultured Clostridia bacterium
ACTTCTTTCTTTAAATCTTGCTTATCAATAAAGCCTTTTTTATATAAATCTTTAATATACATAACAAGAGCAAAAAGTGTCATAATAATAGCTAAAGTGAATAATGCTAAATCTATATATTCCCATATTCCAGTAAGTTCAAACTGTTTTGTAAGAAGTGAAAATACAATTGCAATATAAAGTAAAACAGTAGATAACTTACCATACCACTTGCTATAAACAACTACATCTTTTCCGTAAAGGAAAGAAGCACCACAAATCATTATAAATTCTTTAGAAATTACTATAATTAATATCCAAATAGGAATAATATTTTTAATTACTAAAGAAGTCAAAGTAGCAATTTGAGTAAGTTTATCAGCAAGAGGATCCATAAGTTTACCAAAGTTAGAAACTAAATTAAATTTTCTTGCAATAAAGCCGTCTGCAATATCAGTTAAAGCTGATATTGTAAAAACTATTAAAGCTAAAATATAGTTCCCTGTAAAAATATAAATTAATATAATTGGTATTAATAAAAATCTAATTATTGTAAGTATATTTGGTATATGTTTTAACATTTTTTTCTCCTATTTAACAACTTCAAATTTTAATTTATCATTTTTAAAATCTACTTTTACATTTTGACCATCTTGAAGGGTATTTCTTAAAATCATTTCAGAAAGTTCATCTTCAATATATCTTTGAATAGCTCTTCTTAAAGGTCTTGCACCAAATTTTATATCTGTACCTTTTTCTAAAATAAACTCTTTTGCTTTTGGTGAAAAATCTATAGTTATATCTTTTTCTTTTAAAGCCTTTTTAGTATCTTCGAGCATTAAATCAACAATTTGTAATAATTGTTCTTTAGTTAATGGGTCAAAACTAATAATTTCATCAACTCTATTTAAAAATTCAGGTCTAAATACATCTTTTAACTTATCTAAAACTTTTCCTTTATCAAGAGTTTGTTTACCAAAACCAATTGAATTAGAATTAGTATTAGAACCAGCATTAGATGTCATAATTATTATTGTATTTGAAAAACTTACACTATTTCCTTGGCTATCAGTTAATTTACCATCATCTAGTACTTGTAATAAAATATTAAATACATCTGGATGAGCTTTTTCTATTTCATCTAAAAGAATAATAGAATAAGGTTTTCTCTTAACTTTTTCTGTAAGTTGACCTGCATCATCATAACCAACATATCCAGGAGGTGCACCTATTAATTTAGAAGTAGAGTGGCTCTCCATATATTCAGACATATCAATTCTAATAATAGAATCTTCAGAACCAAACATTTCATAAGCTAAAGATTTTGCAAGTTCTGTCTTACCAACACCAGTTGGTCCTACAAATATAAAAGAAGGTGGTCTTTTAGTACTTTTTAAGCCAGCACGATTTCTTCTAATCGCTCTTGCAACACTATTTACAGCTTCATCTTGGCCGATAATTCTTTTATGTAAGTTTGCTTCTAAATTTAATAATTTTTCAGTTTCAGCTTCTGTAATTTTCTTAACTGGAATTTTAGTCCAACTCTCAATTACATTTGCAATATCTTGAACAGTTAATTGTTTTGGTTTGGCTTTTTCATTTAACTTATCAATTTCTTCCATTAATTGACACTCGCGAGTCTTTAAATCTGCAGCTCTTTGGTAATCTTCTGTAGAGTCAGCAGCAATAACTTCTTCTTTTTCAGCTTGTACTTTAGAAAGTTCTTGTTTTAACATTTCTAGTTTATATAATTCTTTATTTTCTAAATTAATTCTAGAACAAGCTTCATCTAAAATATCAATAGCTTTATCAGGTAAAAATCTATCGTGAATATATTTTTCTGACATAACTACAGCTTGTCTAATTACATCAGAAGAAATCTTAACTTTATGATATTCTTCATAATATTTTTTAATACCTTCTAATATAGAAATAGAATCATCTTCATTAGGTTCTTCAACTAAAACTTGTTGGAATCTTCTCTCTAAAGCTGAATCTTTTTCTATATATTTCCTATATTCTTTTAGAGTAGTTGTTCCAATTAATTGAATTTCGCCATTAGATAGGGCAGGTTTTAAGATGTTTGCAGCATTCATTGAATGTTCTCCATCACCAGCACCTATGATATTATGAATTTCATCAATTACTAAAATAATATTGCCATATTCTTTACACTCATCAATAATACCTTTCATCCTAGACTCAAATTGTCCTCTAAATTGAGTACCAGCAATTATTGATGTCATATCCAATAAATAGACTTCTTTATTTAAAAGTTTTGCTGGAACATTTTGGTTTGCAATCTTTATTGCTAAGCCTTGTGCAATAGCAGTTTTACCAACACCAGGTTCACCAATTAAACAAGGGTTGTTTTTAGAACGTCTATTTAATATTTGAATAACTCTTCCGATTTCCTTATCTCTACCAATTACTATGTCTAATTCATTATTTTTAGCCTTATTAGTTAGATTAGTACCAAAAGTGTCCAAAAACTTCTTTTTCTTGCTTTGTTTTTTCTTATTTTTCTTGTCTACTTTTACTTTTTTTCTGCCATTTAATGATTCCTGTTCTTCATCATTTTCAGGATTTCTACTTTGAAACATATTAGAAAAAATAGAACCGATAGGAATTGCAGCTCCAGATATTTTAGGAGAATCAGGATTATCGTCATCTTGACTATCAAAAGTTATAGCACCTTCCATATTTTCTATATCTTCTAAATTAATATTTTCTGCTAAATCTTTAAAAATAGTTTCAAATTGTTTAGTCATATCATTAATATTTATTTTATCTTTAGAAAGAATATCGTTTTGTTTTGCCAATACTTCAGTGGGATTAATACCTTTCTTTTTAGCACAATCATAACAATACCCCTCTAAAGATTCTTTACCATCTTCTATTTTTTTATAAAAAAGTATAGCTTGATTTTTATTACATTCTGAACATAACATACTTTTAATTCCTCATTTCTTTTTAAATATATATCTATATAATAATACTCTAAAATAAGGGAATAGTCAAGATTTTACCAAAAGATTAATATAAAATTAAGGTTGATTAATAAAAAAATAGATGTTATAATAAAATAGATTTTAAAATAAAAAAACTAGAGAAAAAGAGGTTAAATAATGAACGTTACATTACCAGAAAAAGAAGGAATAAAAAAAGGACAAATCATTTTATATGTTTCTATAATTTTAATTTGTATAATTTGCGTCATAGTTGCTTTTTATGTGCAATTTTATGCAAGAATAGATTTAGCAGGGTTAGTTGGTATGGGAGAAGAATCTTCTTATGGAAATAAAACAGAAGAGGAACAAATAAATTTAGAAACAAATTTTGCACAATTATTTACAAATAGTTTAAATAATTATAATGGTGAAAATGATAATAAGAAAAAAGAACAAGATAAGAATTTAGTATATACTGAGTATCAAAAAAAAGAGAGTAAATTAAATAGTTATAATTTAGAAGTAAATATACCATTAATAAATGTTGATAATGAAATAGTAGATAATTATAATAAAGAAATACAAGAGACTTTTCAAACACTTTCTGAAAATGTTTTAAAAAGTGAAAATCAAAATATAATTTATACTGTAGATTATGTAGCAAATGTACAAGACGGAATTTTATCACTTATGATTAGATCTAATTTAAAACAAGGTGCAAATGCTCAAAAAGTAATTATACAAACTTATAATTATGATTTAAGAAATAATAAAGAAATAACTTTGACTGAAGTTTTAAAAATAGAAAAATTAGATGAAAATAATGTACAAAATATAATAAATAATAAAATAAAAACAGAACAAGATAAAGCAGAAGATTTAAAAAGCCTAGGATATAATATTTATTCTAGAGATGTAGATAGTGATGTTTACAAATTAGAAAATTCTACAGAATTTTATTTGACACCAGAGGCATTATATATTGTATATGCTTATGGCAATGCTACAAATACAAGTGAAATGGATATAGTAGTTTTATAAAAAATTAAGAGAAGCTTTTGCTTCTCTTTTTGAAAATAAAAGGGGATGTTTTTTATTTTAAACCAGTTTTTCTTAACTGATTTGATTATATTTTAATAATCTTTTTTGTCCATTTTGTGAACTTAAAGTGAAAAAACAATAAAAATAAAAAATACATCTTAGAATTTCTAAGATGCATTTTAAATTAAGGTTGTTCATCTAAAGTAACAGTTAAATCTCTTTCTTGACCGTCTCTATTTACTTTTAAATTCATTTGGTCACCTATTTTGTGTTTATTTTTTAATTCATTTAATTCGTCCATAGTAGTAATTTTTTGACCGTCAGCTTCAATAATTACATCACCAGGTTTTACTCCAGCTTTTTCAGCAGCTGAGAAATCATCAATTGCTTTAACATAAATACCGACAACTAAATCATTTGCTTTTGCTGTTTCTTCGTCTAAGTCCATACCAGTAATTCCAATGTAAGGTCTTCTAACTTTGCTATACTCAATTAATTGAGAAGTAACATCTTCAGTTGAATTAATTGGTATTGCAAAGCCCATACCTTCAATTCCTGTTCCTTGTAATTTTAATGTATTTATACCAATTACTTGACCTTTGCTGTTTACTAAAGCACCACCACTGTTACCAGAATTAATTGCAGCATCTGTTTGAATTAGTGTATAAGTATTTCCATCTGAATCTGTAATCTTTCTATTTACAGCACTTACAACACCACAAGTGATACTACTTTCCATACCTAAAGGATTTCCAACTGCCATTGCAAATTCACCAACTTTAATACTATCAGAATCTGCAAATTCAGCTTTTGGTAAATCATTTTTATCTATTTTAATAACAGCTAAATCAGTTTGCTCATCAGTTCCAATAATTTTTGCTTCATATTCTGTTTCATCATTAAATAATTTAACTGTTACTTTAGTAGCGGATGAAACTTCGTAAAAATCACTCTCTGATGAAGAAGAAACAATGTGATTATTTGTTAAAATATACCCATCATCACTAATTATAATACCAGAACCACTTGCTGTTGCTGTACTTTGAGTATTTCTATTACCAAACATACTAATAAGAGAATTTACATTATATTCTACTGTAATGCCAACAATTGAAGGAAGTATTTTGTTTGCTGCATATACAGCTGTATCTGAATAATTAGAAAGTGAAGTTTGGCTTACATATCCGTTTGACTCAGAAGAAGTTTGGCTATTGTTTATAGTGTTTTCTGTACCTAAAATACTAGAACGTATTGATGGGACGTAAAAACAAGTACCAATTACTACTGCACAACCTACTACACCACTTACAAAAGGTATTAAAATACTTTTTGTAAAGCTTGTTCCAGATTTCTTTTTTTCTGTATCTTCATAATTTTTATAAGAATTTAGATTTTGAACTGCTTTAAAATTATTTTTGTTCTCTTCTTTCTTAACTATTTTTTCGCTTTCATTTTTTTCATCCATATTTAAGACCTCCTAAAATTTATTTAATTATAATCTATAATATCCTAACTGTTTAATATAATACAATAGATTTGTGAACTTTTTGTGAAAAAAATAAGAAAATTTAAAATCAGCTTGCACTATAAAAAAATATGTGTTATGCTATTACTACATTTATATTTACTATTTTTAATCGAAACAATTTTAATCTTTTTATTGATTCGAATTTTTCAATACAAATTTTTAGTAAAAAATTAATCAAAAAAATGTTTTACTGTTGACTTTAAATATATTCAATAGTAAAATAAAATCAAAAATGGAGGTGATATGTATGGAAGAAAAAATATTATCTATTCTTTCAAATATTCAGGAAGATATAGGAATAATTAAAGATAATGGAGAAATTATAAAAGAAGATGTATTAGGCTTAAAAGAAGATGTATCAGCTTTAAAAATAGATGTATCAGTGCTAAAAAAGGATATGTCTGAAGTGAAAAAAAGAGTGTCAAATTTAGAAAATATTCAAGAACAAATTTTAGAAGAATTAAGAATTAACAAACTAAATGTGGCACAAATAATGGAAACACTTAATAGAAATGTAAATGAAAATAAGAAAGCACATCAAATGTTTGACAGCAGAATAAAAAGATTAGAAAAAAGAGCAATTTAAGTCTTAAAAAACAAGTAAATATAAATGATAATCTCCTTTATTATATTAAAAAGTTTCCTAATATCTTTAACAAATATTAGGAAACTTAAATTTTAATATATTTCTAATTGTTGGGAAAAATATTTTTCCGTTACTGTTGTATGTAAATTAACATTATTATTTTTAGATATTAATTTACGAACTTCCCATAAACCAATACCAGTATGGTTTTCCTTACTAGAAACACCTTTTTCAAATATTTTTTCTGTATTAATATTTTTATCTTTATAAGTATTTTCAATAATAATTAAGTGTCTATTATTTTCAGCATCATTTTTAAAGATTAAATTTATAATTTTTTCATCTGTTTCAGAACTTGCTTCAATTGCATTATCTAATAATATACCTAAAATTCTAGCAAATTCATATATTTTCATACGAAGAGTAGTTAAATCTAAAAGAAAAGTCATATTGAATTTTATCCCTTTAGATTCTGCTTCTTCATATTTTTTAGTTAATAAATTGTATATACCATCATTATTAATTATATTGGGAGTTAATAAAAATAAATTATTTACCCTTTGACAATCATCTTCAAGTTGAAGATAATATTCTTTTAAACCTTCCATATCATTTGTTCTTATATATCCACCAATAGTTGTAACAATATTATCAAAATCGTGTTTAAAACATCTGATATTGTCTTTTAAAATACTAAGACTTTTATTATATTCATTTACAGTTTCAAGTTTTTGTGTTGTAGATATTAGTTTAAAAGATTTATTCAAACTGTAAATACTAATTATAAAATAAATAAGTGCAATTAAAAAGTTTAAGAAAGTAATATAAATTGGTAAATTATCAACATAGTAGAACAATGTAATAGATTGAATTATAATTGTTAAAATACCAAAGCATAATGTAATAATTATATTTGACTTATTTTCATTATTAATGTAGTCTGGAAAATTAAATTTTGTATCTATATTTTTGAATATAAAAATACAAAGTAAATTTAAGGCATATACAATTAGTAGGTAACTTAATTTATAAAGCAATATAGAATTTAATTGGCTACTTTCAATTTGAAAAACTAAAAGAAATGGTTTTGAAATTAGCAAACCAATTAAATTATAAATAACTAATGTAGTAACACTAGAAAATATACTTTTAAAAAAAGGTTTTGAAAATACTAAATATTGTAATAATATAATAAAAAAATAATTTACAAAAATATTATAAGGGCGTGGTATTATAAACATAGTTAAAATACCAACTAACCAATTTAGTAAAATATATATGAATTTTTGTTTTTTAGTTGAAGTGAAATTCATTATTGATAAAAACAAAAACATATTTAAAGTAACTTCTATTAATATCAAAGGAATAGAAATTATATTTAGTAAGAAAATATTTGGAGTACATAAAGTATTCCAAATATTATTCAAAATTTCCATAATCTTTTAAAACCTCCATAAATTCTGTTTTATATTTAGGTCCGATATCACAAGAACTTCCATCTTTGAAAGTAATGATACCAGCAACTGGTTCAACGTCCTTTATTTGAGAAATATTAGCAATACAAGATTTATGACATCTTCTATATTCAGTTGGTAAAGTAGGTTCTAATTTTGCAAAAGAACTATATATAGAATAATCACGTGAATTTGTGTGAAAGACTATTTTCATACCATCTCTTTTTATATATTGAATTTCAGAAGAATCAATAATAGTATTTTTATTATCAATTTTTAAATATTTTTTTGGTTGAGAACTAATATCTTCAAATAATCTTTTAATTGTTTCCTCTAATCTATCATATGTAATAGGTTTTGCAAGATAATCGAAAGTTTTGTATTTATATGCAATCATTGCATATTCTAAATGACCTGTGATGAAGATAATATAAGATTTTTTATTGATTTTCCTAATAGATTTAGCTAATTCTAAGCCATTTTCGTCAGAATTGAAATTAACATCTAAAATAATTACATCAACATTGTTAAATGTAATATAATCTAGCATATCTTTAGTATTATCGCTCATAAAATCAATTGTAGCATCAAAATTATTTTTCGCAAATATGTTTTCAAACATTGCCTTTAATTTGTTTAAAATGTTTTTGTTATCATCACATAAGGCAAATTTCAACATTTTATCACCTTCTTTAGTAAAAATAGGAAACAAAATTTGACAAAAGAAACAAAAATACCTTATTTTTACAAAAACAATAACAATATATTCTAAAATAGCAGACTTGTCAATAGTAAATTTATCAAATTTTATTAATATGGAATAAATGATAGGGAGTTTACAAAAAGAAAAAAAGAGAGTATAATAAATAAGCTTAAAGCAAAAAGCTTTAGCAATCAGCAAGTAGGAAAGTGCGAAAAGAAAGGAAGAAAAATGCAGAACTTCAAGCTCTTTAAAGTACTAAATCACCGTGAAAGTGAAAAAGTATATATTTTTGATGTGAAGCTTTATAGAGAAGCGGAAGGCCATAGGCATACAATCGCAGAAGGAAGAACAAGTGTAAACATTAGTACAGGTAAAGGACACTGTACTGTGTTTGGAGATTATACTCCAAGTGATAGTGAACTTCATTTTGTTGTTGCAGAATGCCTTAAGAAGGCCAGAAGGCTTAAGGAGGAAGTTTTCGAGCAAGAATAGCACTAAAACTTGCTATCCCTATCTTTCAAATGAAAGATAGGGAATTTTTTTGTTCTAGAATATTTATTTTTTTCATAAAATTAAATAAATTGTGGGAGGCAGAATATGGATAAAAAAATAAAGATTATTTTTATAATTATTTTAATAATAGTAATTGTTTTATTGAGTTTTTTCATAGAAAACGAAAACAATGTAATAGAAACAAGTAGTGATATTGTTTCAAATAAAAAAATAGAGTGGGGAGTAAAAAGAAATAAAGAACATAATCAACCAGATGTAGGGAAAGATAGGAGAAAATTATTAGAAGAAAATAATGGAATATGTTTAGGAAGTAAAGATGAAAAAACAATATATTTAACATTTGATGAAGGATATGAAGCAGGTTTTACATCTAAAATATTAGAAATTTTAAAAGAAAATGAAGTAAAGGCTACATTTTTTATAACAGCACATTATTTAAATACAAATGAAGAATTAGTAAAACAAATGATAGAAGAAGGACATATTGTAGGAAATCATACAGTAAATCACAAGTCTATGCCAACTTTAACAGAAGAAGAAATTAAAAAAGAAGTTATGGACTTGCATATTGCAGTATACCAAAAATTTGAATATGAAATGAAATATATAAGACCACCAAAAGGGGAATTTAGCGAAAAAAGTTTAAAATATACAAATAATTTAGGATATAAAACAGTAATGTGGTCATTTGCATATGAAGATTGGGACGAAAATAACCAACCAAATGAAGAAAAAGCAAAAGAAAAGATATTAGAAAACCTACATAATGGTGAAATAATGTTGTTACACGGGAATTCAAAAACAAATACAAATATATTAGATGAAGTAATAAAAAAATCAAAAGAAATGGGACATAGTTTTAAATCATTAGATGAATTTGAATAGGAGAGTTTTATGAAAATAAGAAAAAATTTAAACAAAGTAGATAAACTTTTAGAATTACCAAAAGAAGTTTATAGTAATGAACCTAAAATAGTAATTACAGGTTTTGATGAAGTTGTAATTGAAAACTTTAAAGGAATATTAGAATATGAAGAATTTTTTGTTCGAATAAATACTTTTATTGGAATAATAAACATAAATGGATATAACTTAAATTTAGAAAATTTAACAAATGAAGATTTAAGGGTAAAAGGGAAGATAGAAAGTTTAGAATTTGAAAGAACAATTGATGAGGGTTAAATATGTTTATTAAAATAATTTTTAGTTATATATTAGGTTTTTTAAAAATATCAGTTAAAGGATATTATATAGAAAGATTTATAAATATATGTAAAAATAATAAAATAACAATTTGGAATTTAAAAAGAAAAAACAGTATAGAATTAAACTTAAATGTAAGAATAAAAGAATTTAAAGAAATATGTAAAATTGCTAAAAAAACTGGTTGTAAAATTAAAATAAAAAATAAAAAAGGAATACCATTTTTATTACATAAATATAAAAAGAGAAAAATATTTTTTATATTATTAATTTTATTAGTATTAATAATAGGGTTATCCTCTTGTTTTGTATGGAATGTGGAAATAAAAGAAGAAAATGGCTATGAATTAGAGAATATAAGAGAAGATATAGAAAAAGCAGGACTAAAGAGTGGAGTGTTTAAAGGAAAAATTAATACAAAAGAAATTATAAATAAAATAAGATTAGGAAGAAAAGATATTGCATGGATGGGAATTGAACTAAAAGGAACAAATGCAATTGTAAAACTAGTTAAATCAGATGAAAAACCAGATATAATAAATGAAGATGAATATTGTAATATAATTTCTGATAAAGAAGGTATAATTACAAAAATAAGTGTACAAAACGGAACTGCAAACGTAAAGGTAGGTGATACTGTAAAAAAAGGTGATATTTTAGTAAATGGTTGGATGGAAGGAAAGTTTACAGGTATAAGATATGTACATAGCTTAGCAGAAATAGAAGCAAAAGTATGGTATACAGAAAGTATAAAAATTCCATATAAGGTTACGGAGACTAGGTATACAGGAAACGAAGAAGAAAAATATGGTATTAAATTTAACAATTTTCAAATAAATTTTACAAAAAAGTATTCAAAATTTAAAATTTATGATACAATAGAAACGGAAAACAAAATTAAATTATTTTCAGACTTTTATTTACCAATTTCTATTGTAAAAACAATTTATAAAGAACAAGAAAAAATAGAAAAAACATATAGTGTAGAAGAAGCTAAAAACATAGGGATAAAACAATTAGAGGAGAAATTGGACGAAAAAATTGAAAATAAAAATAATATTGTTAATAAAAACATTAATACCTATGAACAAGCTGATGGGGTTCTAGTCTATGTTACATATGAAGTACTTGAAAACATAGGTACAAATGAAAAAATTGCATTTTGAAGGGATGATAAGTATGGAAGAAAGAAGTTTAAAGATTGTAGGAGCAGATAAAAGTTTTTTAAATAAAATAACAAACACATTAACAAGAATATTAATACCTACGAGAATAGGAATTAATGGGATGCTTATATCCATAAAACGAAATAGTCTTATAAAAGCATTTGAAAATTATAAATTAGATAATGAAAAATTTGATAATAATGATTTAGAAAAAAGATATGATTCAGCATATGAATCTTATTTAGATTCTTTAGATAAATATGTAATGGACTCAATATATAAAAAAGTAAGTAATGGAACAGCTTCAGAATTTGAAAAAGATGCAATGGCAAGATATTATGAAGTAACATCTTTGAAAGAAAATGAGTATATAGAATATAAATATAGAAAACAAAAATATTTATTAGAATTAGATTATGAAGGAATAAAATTATCTGGAAAAACAAAATTAATTGAAAAATATAATATGTTTTATATATCTAAAATGGACTCTTTATATAAATCAATACTAAAAAATTATTCAATTAAAGTTGCAGACACAACAAATAAATATGATAGTACAAAAGAGTGGATATACACAAAAATATTCCATACTTTAGAAGATTATATTCAAAATATATTATCTTTAAAATTACAAATTAATTATGATGAAAATCTAAAAAATGTAGTATCTGAATATGAAAAATTTGAAAGCTATTCAGTTGGAAAATTAGATACAAAAGATAATATAGAAAAAAATATGATTTTACTTGGAATAAGTAGAAAATTATTTACACATAGTTTACCATTAATTGTTGCAGAACAATGTTATGAAAAACTATTAAAAGATGCAAGAACATTAGTACAAGATACTAAAATTGCGGCAAAAAGAGAAAAGATATATGCAATGCTTATAAATTTAATAGAAGATTATAATGTTAAATTATTATCAACAAAGGTATATTGGGAAACACCAAGTAAAAGGGAAGAATATAAAGCATTTTGGAATAAATACAAAGAAATTTCTAAATTAAAAGAAAATGATTTTATTGAATATATAAAACAAAAAGAAATTCTATTTATTAAAAATGATATAAAAAATATTAAAAATAGTAAAATAGATTATAGTAAACTTATAAAATATTACAAGAGAAAATTAGTAGATTATGGGGTTATGAAAGAAATTAGAAACTCATATAAATCAGAAGGAAAATTTTTAAAAGTTAAAAGTAAGGAAGTAGCATAAATGTTTTTTGAAGTAATATATAAAGATATAGACGAAAATAAAGATTATGAAAAAGTAATAGAAAAAGTATTAAATAAATGTTTTAAAGAAGAAAATTTAGAAAATTCTAAATTATATATTACAATAACCCTAACAAACCCAGAAAATATAAGAATAATAAATAAACAATATAGGAATATAGATAGAGCAACTGATGTTCTCTCTTTTCCTATGTTTGAAAAAGAGGAACTAGATAAAAAAATACAAAATAATGATTTTGAACATCAAGATGTTTTAGGAGATCTAATAATCTCAATTGAAAAAGTAAAAGAACAAGCAGAAGAATATGGACATAGTTTTGAAAGAGAACTTAGTTATATGGTAGTACATGGTTTTTATCATTTAATGGGATATGACCATATAAAAGAAGAAGACAAAAAGATAATGAGACCTAAAGAAGAAAAAATTTTAAATGATTTACAAATCTTAAGAAAATAGGAGAGGAACACTATGGAAAAAGGTGGAATAAAAATTTTAATTGCTATTTTGGTTATATTAGTAATTGTAGCAGGTGGAGTTTTAGCATATAAAATAGTAAACAAAAAAGAAGAAGCTAAGCCAGTAGCAAATGAAAATGGAGTACTTGTAGCAGAAGTAGAAGAAGAAAAAACTGTACAAATATTTAAAGGTAATGATAGACCATTTGCAGTAATGATAGATAATCACGAAGATGCTTGGCCACATGCAGGTATTCAAGATGCATATATGGTTTATGAAATAATAGTAGAAGGTGGAGAGACAAGATTAATGGCACTATTTAAAGGAGCTAATTTAGAAAAAATAGGACCTGTTAGAAGTGCAAGACATTATTTTATAGATTATGCAATGGAAAATGATGCTATATATGTACATTTTGGACAAAGTCCACAAGCACAAAG
>CALYBF010000027.1 GCA_944393755.1 uncultured Clostridia bacterium
GATAGTTTTAGTTAAAATAGAACGACATTTTAGTCGTGGCAAAGACTTTATTGGGAATTTTAACATTTTAACATTTTCTTAAAAAACCTTACGGAAATGCTTGACTTATACGTTTATCTATGATACAATAATTACCAGAATTTCTTAAAAATGGATTTGCAACCCAAAGTTTTAAAGATAGGGTGATTAAAATAAAAAGGTTAAATATTTGTTAAAACTAATAAAATAGCTAAAAAGGAGTTGAAAAGTAAAAAATTTTCAATTGCTTTTTTATTGCCATTTTTTAAAGTCCATTTTTTATCCAAAAGCTTAAAATTAAAGAAAGAGGAATCAAATTTAAGGAGCCCTAGGGTTTTAGGTTGATAGCAGACAAGCTAAAATTTTAGACAAGCAAATTAAATTCTGAGAAGGACTTTCTTTAAAAAAATAAATTTATTTCTGCTTAGAATTTTTTTATGAGGTGATTTTTTTGAAAATAAGAGAGATTAACCACGAGAAATCTTCACGTAAAGATTTCGCTAAAGTTGGTGATTTTATTGAGATGCCTAATCTTATCAAAGTACAAAAAGATTCATATGATAGTTTTGTAAATGAAGGATTAGGAGAAGTCTTAAAAGATATTTCACCAATCGAAGACTATTCTGGAAATTTAGTTCTTGAGTTTTTTGACTATTACATGGAAGACAAAACTAAATACACAGTAGAAGAAGCAAAAGAAAGAGATGCAACTTATTCTACAAGATTACACGTAAAAGTTAGATTAATTAATCGTGAAACAGGAGAAATCAAAGAACAAGAAATCTATTTAGGTGATTTTCCACTTATGACAGATAGTGGAACATTTATCATAAATGGAGCAGAAAGAGTTGTAGTAAGCCAATTAGTACGTTCACCTGGATGTTATTATGGTGAAGAATTTGACACAAAAACAGGAAAAAGAACATATACATCTACAGTAATGCCACTACGTGGAGCTTGGCTTGAATATGAAACAGATGGAAATGATATTTTCTGGGTACGTGTTGATAGAACAAGAAAAGTACCAATCACAACTTTATTAAGAGCAATTGGTCTTGCAACAGATAGTCAAATACTTGACTTTTTTGGTAATGAAGAAATGCTTAAAGCGACAATTAGTAAAGACACAATAAAAGACCAAGATGAAGCATTAATAGAAATTTATAAAAAGTTAAGACCAGGAGAACTTCCAACAGTTGATGCTGCAAGAAATTTATTTAATGGTTTATTCTTTGATAATAAAAGATATGATCTAGCAAAAGTTGGTAGATATAAATTTAACCAAAAATTATCATTAGCATCAAGAATAAAAGGAAAAGTAGCAGCAGATGATATAGTAGATAGTGAAACAGGAGAAGTTTTTGTAAACGCTGGAGAAACAATATCAGATGAAGTTGCAGAAAATATACAAAATTCTGGAATAAATACAGTAGATATAATGTATATGGACAAAAAAATAAGAATAATAGGAAATAATACTGTAGATATTCACAAAGTATTACCAAATGTTGATTTAAGTAAATTACATATAAAAGAAAAAGTTAATTATAATGTATTACAAAATATAATAGAAAATACAGATGAAAAAGAATTAGCTAAAGTAATAAAAGAAAGAATTGATGAATTAGTACCAAAACATATTACAACAGAAGATATGTTATCATCAGTAAACTTCTTATTTAACTTAGCAAATGGACTTGGAGGCCCAGATGATATAGACCATTTAGCAAACCGTAGAATTCGTTGTGTTGGGGAATTATTACAAAATCAATTTAGAATTGGTTTAGCAAGACTTGAAAGAGTTGTTCGTGAAAGAATGACAATACAAGATTTAGATGTTGTAACACCACAAACATTAATAAATACAAAACCTATAACATCAGCAATAAGAGAATTCTTTGGAAGCTCACAATTATCACAATTTATGGACCAAACAAACCCATTATCAGAATTAACACATAAAAGAAGAATTTCAGCATTAGGACCAGGTGGTTTAACAAGAGAAAGAGCAGGTTTTGAAGTACGTGATGTTCACTATACACACTATGGAAGACTTTGCCCAATAGAATCACCAGAAGGACCAAACATTGGTCTTATATCAGCACTTTCATCATTCTCACAAATAAACGAGTATGGTTTTATAGAAACACCATATAGAAAAGTAGATCCAAAAACACATAAACTAACAGATGAAGTAGAATATATGAGTGCAGATGTAGAAGATAATTATATTATAGCTCAAGCATCAGAACCAGTTGACAAAAATGGTAAATTTGTAAATAAGAGAATTAGAGTAAGACGTAAAAATGATATTATAGAAGTTGATAGTGATAAAGTACAATATGTAGATGTATCACCAAAACAATTAGTATCAGTAGCAGCAGCGATGATACCTTTCCTAGAGCATGATGATGCAAAAAGAGCTCTTATGGGTGCTAACATGCAACGTCAAGCAGTACCTTTAATGACAACAGAAAGCCCAATAGTTGGAACAGGAATTGAATATAGAGCAGCAAAAGATTCTGGAATATTAGTATTAGCTGAAGATGACGGTGTTATTGAAAAAGTGACAGGAAGTTCAATTACTGTTAAATACAAAAATGGAAAAACAGTTGTGCATAAATTACGTAAGTTCAAAAGAACAAATGGTGGAACTTGTATCAACCAAAAACCAATTGTTAAAAAAGGTGAAAAAGTTAAAAAAGGTGATGCCATTGCTGATGGACCAGCAACTTCAAATGGAGAAATGGCACTTGGTAAAAACGTGTTAGTAGCTTTTTCTACTTGGGAAGGTTACAACTACGAAGATGCTATTTTAATTAATGAAAGATTAGTTAAAGAAGATACTTTCACATCAATTCATATTGAAGAATATGATTGTGAGTGCCGTGATACAAAATTAGGAGCAGAAGAAATCACAAGAGATATTCCAAACATTGGTGATGATTCATTAAAAGATTTAGACGAAAATGGAATTATAAGAATTGGTGCAGAAGTAAGACCAGGAGATATCTTAGTTGGAAAAGTTACTCCAAAAGGAGAAACAGAACTTACTGCAGAAGAAAGATTACTTCGTGCAATCTTTGGTGAAAAAGCTAGAGAAGTAAGAGATACTTCTTTAAGAGTACCACACGGAGAAGCTGGAACTGTTGTAGATGTTAAGATATTTACAAGAGATAATTCAGATGAATTAGGACCTGGAGTAAATCAAATAATTAGATGTTATATAGCAACAAAAAGAAAAATATCAGTCGGAGATAAAATGGCAGGAAGACACGGAAACAAAGGCGTTATCTCAAGAGTATTACCAGAAGAAGATATGCCATTTTTACCAGATGGTACTCCAATAGATATATTATTAAACCCACTTGGTGTTCCTTCTCGTATGAACTTGGGTCAAGTTCTTGAAGTACATTTAGGTGGAGCTGCAAAAGCTTTAGGTTGGAAAATATCAACACCAGTATTTGATGGAGCAACAGAAGCAGATGTTAGAGAATTACTTAAAGAAGCTGGTATGAGTGAAGATGGAAAAACAACTCTTTATGATGGTAGAACAGGAGATCCATTTGGTAGCCCTGTAACGGTTGGTGTTATGTATATGCTTAAACTACATCACTTAGTAGATGATAAAATACATGCTCGTTCAACTGGACCATACTCATTAGTTACACAACAACCTTTAGGTGGTAAAGCTCAATTTGGTGGACAACGTTTCGGAGAAATGGAAGTTTGGGCATTAGAGGCATATGGAGCAGCTTATACTTTACAAGAAATGTTGACAGTTAAATCTGATGATGTTGTAGGACGTGTTAAAACATATGAGGCAATTGTAAAAGGTGAAAATATCCCAGAACCAGGAGTTCCAGAAAGCTTCAAAGTTTTAGTAAAAGAACTTCAATCTTTAGGACTAGATGTACGTCTATATTCTGAAGACAATAAAGAACTTGAACTAAAAGAAGATGTAGAAGAGGGCGTAGAATATGACCCAAGTAAAGAAAAAGAAATTTTATCAGAAGATGAAGTTTTAGAAAAAGGAGATTTAGACGGATATTCTGAAGAAAATGAAGAAGATAATAATTCATTTGATGAAGGACAAGATGAATTAGATGATGGTAATGATGAATTATTTGAAGGGCTAGATGACGAAGGTGAAGAACTTTTATATGGTAATGATTTAGCAAATGACAATCTAGATAATGATGATGATATTATAGAATAAAATTAATTTAATAAATTCTAAAAAGTATAGAGGCGACATTAAATTTTGCAAGAGCGGTGGATAGTCCTCTAACCCTGTTTTAGAATTACCCTAAATAAATTATAGTGAAGGGAGAAAATAAGAAAAGTGGACGAATTAAATACTTTTAACAAATTAAAAATAGGAATTGCATCAGATGAAAAAATAAGAGAGTGGTCAAAAGGTGAAGTTAAAAAACCAGAAACAATTAACTATAGAACTCTAAAACCAGAAAAAGACGGTCTATTTTGTGAAAGAATATTTGGACCAACAAAAGACTGGGAGTGCCATTGTGGTAAATATAAAAGAGTAAGATATAAAGGAATTGTTTGTGATAGATGTGGAGTTGAAGTTACAAAGGCTAAAGTTAGACGTGAAAGAATGGGACATATAGAACTTGCAGCACCTGTTGCACATATCTGGTATTTTAAAGGAATACCAAGTAGAATAGCGTTAATGCTTGATATTTCACCTAGAAATCTAGAAAAAATAATATATTTTGCTTCATATGTAGTAATAGATAAAGGAACAACAAATTTAGAAAAATGCCAAGTGTTAACTGAAAAAGAATATCACGAAGCAGAAGAAAAATTTGGTAGAGGTTCTTTTAAAGCTAAAATGGGAGCAGAAGCTATAAGAGAATTACTAGAACAAGTAGATGTGGAAAAATTATCAGAAGAAATCAAAAAAGAATTAGAAACAGCAAGTGAACAAAGAAAAGGAAAATTAGTAAAAAGACTAGATACAGTAGAGGCATTTAGAATTTCAGGAAACAGACCAGAATGGATGGTTATGAATGTTGTACCAGTTATTCCACCAGAATTAAGACCAATGGTACAATTAGATGGTGGTAGATTTGCAACATCAGACTTAAACGATTTATATAGAAGAGTTATAAATAGAAATAATCGTTTAAAAAGATTATTAGAATTAGGAGCACCTGAAATAATTGTTAGAAATGAAAAAAGAATGCTTCAAGAATCAGTTGATGCTTTAATTGATAATGGAAGACGTGGAAGACCAGTAACAGGAGCTGGAAATAGACCTTTAAAATCATTATCAGATTTATTAAAAGGAAAACAAGGACGTTTCCGTCAAAACTTATTAGGAAAACGTGTTGACTATTCTGGACGTTCTGTTATAGTAGTTGGACCAGAACTTAAAATATACCAATGTGGACTTCCAAAAGAAATGGCAGTTGAATTATTCAAACCATTTGTTATGAAAGAATTAGTAGAAAGAAATATAGCACAAAATATTAAAAATGCTAAAAGGATGGTAGAAAGATTAAGACCAGAAGTATGGGGAATATTAGAAGAAGTTATTAAAGATCACCCAGTTATGCTAAACCGTGCTCCTACATTACATAGACTTGGTATTCAAAGTTTTGAGCCGGTATTAGTAGAAGGTAGAGCAATAAAACTTCACCCATTAGTTTGTGAAGCGTTTAACGCAGACTTCGACGGAGACCAAATGGCAGTTCACTTACCTTTATCATTAGAAGCACAAGCAGAATCTAGATATTTAATGTTATCTACAAACAACTTGCTTAAACCACAAGATGGTAAACCAGTTGCAGTACCAAGACTTGATATGATTTTAGGTTCATATTATTTAACAATGGTATTAGATGGTGAAAAAGGTGAAGGAAAATACTTTAGAGATCCAGAAGAAGCAATAATGGCTTATGAAAACCATGAAGTTGGAATTCATGCAAAAATCAATGTTAGAATAACAAAAAATATTAATGGAGAAGAAAAAACAAAAAGAATAGAAACAAGTGTTGGAAGAATTATCTTTAACCAAGGAATTCCACAAGACTTAGGATTTATTGATAGAAAGAAAGATCCTTTCCAATATGAAATAGATTTTCCAGTTATGAAAAAATCTATGGGAACAATTATAGAAAGAGTTATTAGAACACATGGTTTAACAGAATCAGCAGAAGTAATAGATTATATAAAAGCTTTAGGATTTAAATATTCAACTTTAGCTGGTATAACTTTCTCAATGGATGATGTTAAAGTACCAGAAGCTAAAAAAGATTTATTAAAAGAAGCTGATGAAAAAGTTGGAAATGTAAGAAAACAATATGTTCGTGGTTTAATAACAGATGATGAAAGATATAATGCTGTTATTAATATCTGGGAAGAAACAACAAATAAAGTAAGTAATGCAATGGAAGATAATTTTGAAGAATTGAACCCAATATATATGATGGTTAAATCTGGAGCCCGCGGTAATATGAACCAATTACGCCAAATAGCAGGTATGCGTGGACTTATGGCTAGTACTACAGGTAAAGCAGTAGAAATTCCTATTAAATCATCATTTGCAGAAGGGCTTGATGCTCTAGAATACTTTATCTCAGCACACGGAGCTAGAAAAGGACTTTCAGATACAGCTTTAAGAACAGCTGACTCTGGATATTTAACAAGAAGATTAGTTGATGTATCACAAGATATCATAGTTAGAGAACACGACTGTGGAACTGAAGAAGGTATTATGGTATATGACATTAAAGATGGAAATCAAATAATAGAAAAAATGCAAGAAAGATTAATAGGAAGATATCCATTAGAAGATGTGTATAATCCAGAGACTAAAGAATTAATAGTAGACAAAGACACAATGATTACTGAAAAAATTGCTGACGAAATAGTAGAGGCAGGAATCGAAAAATTAAAAGTACGTTCAGTACTTGGATGCCACTCAAAACGTGGTGTATGTCAAAAATGTTATGGTATGGGCTTAGCTAGAAGAGATTTAGTTTCTACTGGAGAATCTGTTGGTATTATTGCAGCTCAATCAATTGGTGAGCCTGGTACACAGCTTACTATGAGAACAATTCACTCTGGTGGTGTTGCAGGTGTTGCAGATATTACACAAGGTCTTCCTAGAGTTGAAGAATTATTTGAAGCTAGAAAACCAAAAGGTGTTGCAATAATTTCTGAAATAGCAGGTAAAGTTAAAATTAAAGAAACTAAGAAGAAAAAAGAAGTTATTGTTACTTCAAAAGATAACTCTAAATCTTATACAATACCATTTGGTTCTAAGATGAAAGTTAAAGATGGAGATATGGTAGAAGTAGGAGATCCATTTATAGAAGGTTCTCTAAACCCTTCAGAAATCTTAGAAATAAAAGGACCAGAAGGTGTATATGAATACTTAATATCAGAAGTACAAAAAGTTTATAGAAACCAAGGTGTTGATATAAATGATAAACATATTGAAGTTATAGGTAGACAAATGCTTAAGAAAGTTAGAGTTGAAGATAATGGAGATACAGATATGTTCCCAGGTGAATTAATCGATATGTACGAATTTGCAGATAAGAACAAAGAAGCAAAAGAACAAGGAAAACGTCCAGCAACAGGTAGAAGAGTACTTCTTGGTATTACAAAAGCATCTCTTGCAACAGATAGTTTCTTATCAGCAGCATCATTCCAAGAAACAACAAGAGTTCTAACAGAAGCAGCTGTAAAAGGTAAAACAGATGATTTAGTTGGACTTAAAGAAAATGTTATTATTGGTAAATTAATTCCAGCAGGAACTGGTATGAAAAAATACCAAAATATCCATATAAATACTGAAAAAGAACTAGAAGAAACATCTGACACAGAAACAACAGTATAGTATAAACTTTAAATAGATAGAAAATTTAGGTTTTCTATCTATTTCTTTGTCTAAACATACCTTGACAAAATCACTATTTGTTAGTAAAATAAAATAGAATTAATAGAAGGAGATTTTGTATGCAAAATAATAATAGAAAAGTATTTGATTCGCTTGTATCTAGAACAAAGATATATTTAGCGATAATATTAATTTTATTAATAGTAATATGTATTGAAAATGTTATAATGATATTTCCAAGTATATTAATATACGCAGTTGTTGTGGGATATACATATTATGCAAATAAGAAAAGAAAAAGTGAAATATCAGAAACTTTACAAGACTTAACATTAACAGTAGATTCAGCAGCTAAGACAAGTTTAATAAATTCACCTTTTCCATTAATAATTCTTGAAACAGACGGAAATATCATATGGAGAAGTACAAAATTTAATATTGAATTTGCCAATATTGATATAAACACATATTTAAATGATTTAATAGTTGATATAAAAGATGAAATAGAAAGTGGTTCCACAGGTAATAGTGATATATTAACAGAATTAAAAATCGGAAACAATATGTATAAAGTAATGGGTAGATATGTGAACTTTAGAAATAAAGACAAGGAAAGAAAAAACAAAAAAGAATATATGGTAATTTTATATTTTATAGATGATACTGAAAATATAAAATTACAAAAAGAATATAGAGATTCTAAATCTTGTGTTGGAATTATTATGATAGATAATTATGAAGAAATAATGCAAAGATTAGACGCTGCGGAAAAACCACAAATAATAGCTGAAATTGATAAAGAAATCTATGATTGGGCAAATAAAACAAATGGTGTTTTAATAAAGTCAGATAGAGATAGATATGTATATTTATTTGAACAAAGATATTTAGATGATGTTAAAGAAGATAAATTTAGTATATTAGATAAAATTAAAGAAATAGATACTAAAGAGAAAGTACAATTTACTTTAAGTATTGCTGTTTCAAATGAAGGAAGCACAGATAAAGAAAAATATAAAGCAGCACAAAGCGCAATGGATGTTGTTCTAGGTCGTGGTGGAGATCAAGCTGTAATTCGTGAAAACGAAATATATAAATTTTTTGGTGGAAGAGTAGAAGAAGTTGAAAAAAGAACAAAAGTAAAAGCAAGAGTTGTAGCACACGCTTTGGAAAACTTAATAAAAGATGCTAATAAAGTTATGATAATGGGACATACAAATGCTGACATGGATAGTATTGGTTCTTGTATGGGAATATATCGTTTAGCCAAAACATTAAAAACAAATGCATATATAATTTGTAGCGAAAATACACCAGCATTAGAAACTTTTATGGAAGAAGTAAAAAAAGACCCAGAATATGAAGATATTATAATAAATAGGGAAGTTGCACTAGAAAATATTGATGAAGATACTTTATTAGTTGTAGTAGATACTCATAAAATAAATTATGTTGATAGTCCAGAAATATTAGATAGAGCAAGTAAAGTAGTTGTAATTGACCATCACAGAAGAAGTACAGATTTTATAGAAGATGCAACATTAATGTTTCAAGAGGTATATGCTTCTTCAGCAGCAGAGTTAGTTACAGAACTTTTACAATATGCTGAAGCTAAAATAGATTTAAAAACTATAGAAGCAGAAAGCTTATATGCTGGAATTATGATGGATACAAAAAACTTTACATTTAAAACAGGTGTAAGAACTTTCGAAGCAGCTGCATATTTACGTAGATGCCGGAGTTGATATTATAAGAGTTAAAAAATGGTTTCAAAGTGATTTGAAGAGTTTTAATTTAATTGCTGATATAGTAAAAAAAGCAGAAATAATAGAAGAAGGAATTGCAATATCTATTTATGATGAAGTAACAGAGGATGCAAACCTTATTTGTGCAAAAGCAGCAGATGAATTACTTACTATTAGTGATATAACAGCTTCTTTTGTACTTGGAAATACAGGAAGCAAGATTTGTATTAGTGGACGTTCTATTGGAGATATAAATGTTCAAGTTATTTTAGAAAAACTAGGTGGTGGAGGTCATATTACTTTAGCGGGTGCTCAAGTTGAAAATATGACTATGGAAGAAGCTAAACAAGAATTGATAAATAGAATAAATGAATATTTTTCTGAAGTAGAAAGTTAACAAAGGAGAAAAATTATGTTAAAAAAGATTAAAAAAGGTGAAAAAGGTTCAATTACAATATTAGTACTTACAACTATGTTAGTTGTTGTGGGTGTAATTACATTTGCATATACTTCTGTGATGAATAAAAATAGTTCACAAGAAAGAGAAATAGATAGAATACAAGAAGAATACAATCAAACAAGTTCCATAGATCAAATTTATGAAGAAACTTTGACTGGACAATACTTCACAACAACAAAAACAATAGATGGAAAAAGTGTGGGAACATATCTTAATCCAACAATTCCAGCAGGATTTAAACCTGTAGACACAGATAAAGCTAAATGGGGTACAGGAAGTAGTGCTCCAGCACAAACTGATGTAAATGAAGGTTTAGTAATTGAAGATAAAGAAGAAAATCAATTTGTATGGATTCCAGTAGAAACAGTAGTTGCAACAAATAACGCAGAAGCAAATTCTAAAAAAGCAATGGCAATAAAAAGTGGAGAGAATTATATAGGACTTTTATATGATTTTAATTATAATACTATTAAAACGTATTATGAACCAAAAGTTGTATCATATTATAATCGGTAATTACTATTATGATGGACAATATTGTTATTTATTAGATTATTATAATTTGAGTTTAATGAGTGATGGATTACAAAGTGAATTCAATGAAATGATTAAAAGTATAGAGAAATATCATGGATTCTATGTAGGAAGATATGAATTAGGAATTAATGAAAAAAATGATAATATTCCTACAAGTAAAAAAGCAGGAGATGGAGTAATTACAGCAAATAGTAGTCTCACAGAAACATATATGTGGTATGGATTATATACAAAATGTAAAGAATATGCACCTAAAAGTGAAGACAAATCAGTAGTAAGTAATATGATATGGGGAAGTCAATATGATGCAATAATGAATTGGTTAGTTAAAAATAATGTGAATGTTAATGGAAATGTGTTTGTAGATGATTCAAATGAAACAGGAGAAAATGAAAATGACTTAATTGGAAACATATATGATCTTTATAAATGTCATATAGAATGGACACAAGAAGGATATGTTTCTGGCTCATATTACAGTCGTATAGGTAGAGGAGGAAATAATTATGCATTTTATTATCCTTCTTACAGAAATATGGATAATACACCAATTAGTGATTATGAAAAATTATCAACTCGTTTAACTTTATATATAAATAATTAAAAATTAATAAATATCATTTTTAGAAAGGCGTGATGAAATGAAAGTAATATTAATGGACAATATAAAAGGAGTAGGGAAAAAAGATGAAGTAATAAATGCATCAGACGGATATGCAAGAAATTTTTTATTACCTAAAGGTTTGGCGGTAGAAGCAAATAGTGAAAATTTGAGTAAACTAAAAGCAAAAGAAGACTCAAAAGCATACAAAAAAGGAATAGAAAAAGAAGAAGCAAAAAAAGTAGCGGAAAAATTAAGTGGTATCCAATTAAAAGTACCAGTAAAATCAGGAGAAAATGGAAAAATATTTGGTGGAGTATCTGCTAAAGAAATAGCTGATTTATTAAAACAAAATTATAATATAGAAGTAGACAAAAAGAAAATAGATTTAAAAGAAACAATAAAAACATTAGGGTTAAGAACAGTATCAATAAAATTATATGACGGAGTAATAGGAAATTTAAAGGTAGACGTTATAAGTAAATAAGATGTGTCCCAAAATGGACAAAATGTCCTATTAGGGACGTTTCATTTTGGACATTTTGTCCAATAAGAAACGTCCCCAATGGAAAGAAGGAGTTGAGACAATGGAAATAGGAAAAGTGCCACCAAATGATATAGAAGCAGAACAAGCGATTATCGGTAGTATGTTAACAGATAGAGATGCTGTAATTTCTGCAATTGAAGTATTAAAACCAGAAGACTTTTATAGAGAAGATAACAAAACTATATATGAAGCAATTCTAAATTTATATACTCGTTCTGAACCAATAGACGTTATAACAGTAAGAGCAGAGTTAGAGTCAATGGGAAAACTTGATAATGTTGGTGGTTTAGAATATTTAGCAGAATTACCTGAAAAAGTACCAACAACTGCAAATGCATCTAAATATATTAAAATAGTAGAAGAAAAAGCAACATTAAGAAGTTTAATTAAAACAGCAAATGAAATAATTGAACTTGGTTATAACCCAACAGAAGATGTTGACGACATAATGGAAGGTGCAGAAAAGAAGATTTTTAATATAATGCAAGATAAAGACCAAAAGGGTTATAGTCCATTAAAAGATGTATTGGTTGAAAGCTTTACTAAATTAGAAGAATTATATAATAGAAAACAACATATAACAGGTGTACCATCTGGTTTTATAGACTTAGATTATAGGACTGCTGGTTTTCACGGTTCAGAATTGATTCTAATTGCAGCAAGACCTGCTATGGGTAAAACAGCTTTTGCACTTAATATTGCAACTAATGCTGTTTTGAGAGCAAATGTACCAGTTGCAGTATTTAGTTTGGAAATGTCTAAAGAACAGCTAGTAAATAGAATTTTATCTTCTGAGTCTATGGTAGATAGTAATAAAATAAGGACTGGTAAATTGGAAGAAGATGATTGGACAAAACTTGCTGAAGCAATAGGACCATTATCAGAAGGAGAAATGTATATAGATGATACACCAGGTATAAATATAATGGAAATAAGAGCTAAATGTAGAAAATTAAAAATAGAAAAAAATATAGGCCTAGTAGTTATAGATTATTTACAATTAATACAAGGCTCTGGAAAAAGAAATGGAAGTCGTGAACAAGAAATTTCAGAAATAAGTCGTTCTTTAAAAATTTTAGCAAAAGAATTAAATGTACCTGTAATTGCTTTATCACAATTATCAAGAGCTGCAGAGCAAAGACCAGACCATAGACCAATGCTTTCTGATTTGAGAGAGTCTGGTGCAATAGAGCAAGATGCTGATATTGTTATGTTTTTATATAGAGATGATTATTACAACCCAGACACTGATAAAAAAGGTATTGCAGAAGTAATAATTGCAAAACATAGGGGTGGGTCAACTGGAACAGTTGATTTAAGATGGCTTGGAAATTATACAAAATTTGTTAATTTAGCTAAAGGATTTGATGATTAATAAATGTGAAAATTGTGTGAATTTTAATAAAAAGGTATTGAAAAAATTAGAAAATTGGAGTAATATATATTTACTTCAA
>CALYBF010000028.1 GCA_944393755.1 uncultured Clostridia bacterium
TACAAGGATGTCATATTTTGATAAAAATGGAGTTTGGGGTGAAAGCAAAAAAATTTCAGAACCAACAATAAATGATTTTGTAAAAGGATCGCCTTTTGCACACGCTCCAGTATTAATAAGAAAAAAAGTTTTAGATGAGGTTGAAGGATACTCCGTAGATAAAAAATTATTAAGAGTAGAAGATTATCATCTTTGGTTTAAAATTTATTCTAAAGGATATAAAGGATATAATTTAGATAAAATTTTATATAAAATGAGAGATGGGAATGAAGCATATAAAAGAAGAAACTTACAAAATAGAATTAATGAGATGAGGGTTAGATTCATAGGATATAAAATGCTAAAAATACCATTTTATAAATATATTTATTGTTTAAGACCAATATTAGTTTATTTAGCTCCTAAAAAAATATATAATTATTTGCATAAGAAAAAAAGATTGGAAGGTAAAAATGAAAAAAATAAATAGACATGATTTAATTTATTTATGTTTGATATTGATAATAAGTTTGATTTCTCTATATATATCAGACAATAAAAATGTGATACCAATATATGGTATTTTATCAATATTACTAATATTTGTAACAATTATAATTTGGATATTAAAATATAAAAAGATTAATACACCAATGTTTTATTTTTTATTAATATCTTATATAAGTTGGTTTGGAAATATAGTATTAAAAGCTTTTGAAATAGATGTTGCTGGGAAAAATGCAATAGATAATTTTAATGATGAAATGCTTGTAAATAAAAGCATATTATTTTCAATAATCGGATATAGTGCAATGGCTGTAGGTGCGTTTTTGGTAACAGATAAAAGAAAAATAGAAAATAATTATGAAACAATCCAAAATGAAAATTTAAGAAAATCAATTATAATTGTTGCTGTTTTAATGATTGCTGTTGGAATGCCACAATATTGTATGAATTTAATAAATAATATAAGAACAGCCTTTGAGGGGGCATATATGGATATATATAAGACTTCAAATGATGGAAATGCCATACAAAATATAATGCAGAGTTTTAATATGTTTTTTGTGCCAGGGTTAATCTTTTTAGTCATAGCATGCAAAGACAATAAAAAAATTGTTAATATTAGTATTGGAATTGTTTTATTAAACTTGATTTTAGCATTTATATCAGGCGCAAGAGGTGGTGCAATAGCATTGCTTCTTACACTATTTTATTTATATACAACGCAAATAAAAAAGATAAAGGTAAGAAATTATATTGTATTAGGTATATTAGCGATAATAGTAATGAGATTGTTTAATGTAGTGGCAGTGTTTAGAGACGAGCCTGATAAAAATATTGATACTTTGGTAAAATCATTTGAGGAAACTAATGATTCTGGCTTGATTTTGTCAACAGTAGAAGATTTGGGAGCAAGTATTTTTTCTTTGTACCATACAATTAATATAGTTCCAAGTTCACAAGGATATGCTTATGGATATACATATTTTGCTTCAGTGATGGCTGTCATACCGAGTTTGTTTATGGGAGGAATTTCTTTTTCAAATGAGGCGAGCCTGGCTGAATGGTTAATGAAAAAATTAAATTTGGATTACGGTCCAGGATATACGATACTTGCTGAAGCATATTATAATTTTGGAATGTTTGGTTTTCTTGCTATGTTTGCAATTGGAATGTTATTTTCTCAAATATTTGAAGTAAAAAATTTAGAGAGTAATGATAAAAAAATCCTACATAGTGCAATAGTTACTATTGCAATGTATATTTGTCTATTAACTTTTAGAGGAACTATGCTACTAATATTTAGAAATTATTTTTATACAATTGTAATACCAGTTATAGCAATAAATATAATAAAAAATACTTTAGATAGAAAGAAGATTGAATAGATGAAAAAGATATTGTTTTTTATTCCAACTCTTGGTGGAGGAGGAGCGGAAAAGGTATTGGTTAATTTAGTGAATAATATAGACAAAAGAGAATATGATGTAACTGTTCAAACTTTGTTTGATTATGGAGTAAATAGACAAAATTTGAATAAGGATGTAAAATATAAATATGTGTTTAAAAGGCTTTTTAGAGGAAATATTCACTTCTTAAAAATATTTTCACCAAGTTTTTTATATAAAAGAATGATAAATGAAAAATATGATATTATAGTTTCTTTTTTGGAAGGACCAACTACGAGAATTTTATCTGGGTGTGATGATAATCATACAAAAATTATTAGTTGGATTCATACAGAAGAAATAGAAAGTTTTAGAAACTCATACAGAACTTTTAAAGAAATGAAGAATGCATATTTAAAATATGATATGAATGTCTTTGTATCTAAAACAATAAAAGAAAAATTTGAGAAAAAAATGTTAATTGATTTAGGTGAAAGCAGTTGTATATTAAGAAATGTAATAGATAATAATTTTATTGAGAATAAAGCTAATGAATCAATAAAAAAAGATAAAGGAAAGGGAAAGGTACTTATAGTTAGTTGTGGAAGATTAATAAAACTTAAAGGGTATGACAGATTGTTAAAGATTCATAAGAGATTATTAGATAATAATATAGAAAACGAATTGTGGATATTAGGAGAAGGAAGTGAAAGGAAGAAGCTTGAAAAATATGTTATAGACAATAAATTAGAGAACACAGTAACTTTATTAGGCTATAAAGAAAATCCATATGCATATATAAGAAAAGCTGATATATATGTATGCTCATCTTATATAGAGGGATATAATACATCAATAATAGAAGCCATAATCTTAAAGAGACCAATAATTACAACAAAATGTTCTGGAATGGATGAAATTTTAGAAAATGGCAAGTATGGATTAATAGTAGAAAATGAAGAGAATGCTTTATATAATGGTATTAAAGAAATGATTTTAAATACTAAATTTAGAGAAAAGTATAAAAATTTGGCAAGTGAAAGAAAAGAATATTTTAATATGGAAAATCAACTTAAAGAAATTTATAAAATATTTGAAAATTTGTTAGCAGAAAGATGAAGTGTTTTATTTATACATACATATTTTTATAAATAAACGTAATTTGATTAGTTTGTTAGAAAGTTAGAAAATTAACTGATTAAAAGAAAAGAGAGTAAAATGAAATAATACAAATTAGTATGTTTATAGTTTTACTACAAATAAAGGTGAGTGCTATGAAAAAAATAAGTTTTATAATACCAGTATATAATGCTGAGAATTTTATAGAACGTTGTTTAACAAATTTATTAAAATATGAAGGAGAAGATGTAGAGTTCATTATTATCAATGATGGTTCAACAGATTCTTCTGATAAGATTATAGAAAAATATGCAAAAAAAGATGACAGAATAATATATATTAACAAAGAAAATACAGGCGTAAGTAATAGTAGAAATATAGGAATAAAAAAGGCAAGCGGAGAGTATATTATTTTTATAGATATAGATGATTATTTGGAAGAAAATAGTATAAATAAGTTAATTGATTTGTTAAATACTAATTATGCAGATTTATACATAATGCCATATTATTTGAAAAAAAGTGAAAATGAAGAAAAAATTGATTATTCTATTTTTTATAATAAAATCTATGATACTAAAGAAAATATATCTAAACTAATATTAAATTTTATTAGTTATGTTGATGAAGAGGGAAATAGAATTCAAAATCTAATGGGAAGTATTTGGAGTAAAGTCTTTAGATTAGATATTATAAAAAAATATAATATATTTATGAATGAAAATATTGAAATAACAGAAGACACAAATTTTTTAATAGAATATATGGCACATTGTAAAAACATAAAAGTAATTGATTATTATTTTTATCATTATACGATAGAAAATAGCAAATCATTAACAACAAAATATAAAGAGGGTTTATACGAAGAATTGGAAATAAGCTTGAATAATATTGTTAAAATATTAAATAAACAAAATATTAATTTTAAAAATGCTATTTTATATAGAAGATTTTTTAATATCCATTTTAGCATAATAAACGAATGTAAAAATAATATTGGATTTAAAGAAAAGAGGAATAATATTCTAAAAATTCTTAAAAGAATACAAAATAACAAACTAGAAGTGAAAGGACTTTCGAAAAAAGAAAAAACAATAAAATTTTTTATAGAAAGGAAGTGTCTTATACCATTATTAATTTTATATTATAATTTGAAAGTATAAAATTTACTTGGTGAAATAACGATGAAAATAGGTATAATAACAATAAACGATGACAATAATTATGGAAATAGATTACAAAATTATGCTGTACAAACATTTCTTGAAAAACAAAATATTGATAGCATAACTATAAAAAATCAAGAACTCACAAACAATAAGAAAAAAGTTATTATAGGTTATTGTAAGTATATATATATTAGAATTTTTAAAACTAAAAGAAAAAATTTAAGATTAGAAAAATTTAAAGAATTCAATAAAAATATTATATTTTCTAAAAATACTATAACACCATATACAAATATCAGTAAAAAATATGATTATTTTGTAGCAGGTAGTGATCAAATTTGGAATCCTACATTTGGAAGATTAACAGATATAGATTTATTAACTTTTGTAAAACCAGAAAAAAGAATTGCATTTTCAGCAAGTTTTGGAATTAGTGAATTACCAGAACAATATAAGGAAAGGGTAAAAAAGGAACTAAAAAAATTTAAAGCTATTTCTGTAAGGGAAAATAAAGGTAAAGAAATAATAGAAAAATTAACAAGAAGAAAAGATGTAGAGGTTTTAGTTGACCCAACAATGTTATTAAGTGCAGATGACTGGGATAAAGTAGTAAAAAAACCAGAACAGTTAAAGACAAATAAATACATATTAAATTACTTTTTGGGAAATTTATCAGAAACTAGAAAAAAAGAAATAGAAAGAATTGCAAAAGACAATGGGTGTGAAATAATAAATATCCTAGATAAAGACGGAGAATTCTACCAAACAGGTCCAAGTGAATTCTTATATTTGGAGAAAAACGCTTCTTTAATATGCACAGATTCATTTCATTCTTGTGTATTTGCAATTTTGTATAATAGACCGTTTGTTGTTTTTGATAGAGAAGATCGGTTTAGTAAAGATGAACTCAAGAATAGAAACTTTATTAAAAAAATTTAAATTAGAGGATAGATGGTATAAAAATAGTATTACAGAAGAACAGTTAAAAATAAATTATTATGAAGCTTATAAAATATTAGAAAACGAGAGAAAAAAAGCTAAAGATTTTTTAATAAGATCACTGAAATAACTAAAGTATGCAATAAGGAAAGGAAATAAAATGCAATCAAGTAAAGAAATAAAAATAGGAGCAATATTATCATATGTAATTATAGTTATAAATATGTTAATAGGTATATTATATACACCTATTTTAACTGCAAAATTAGGGCAAACAGAATATGGGCTATATTCACTAGTTACATCTGTTATTTCGTACTTAACAATATTAGATTTTGGTTTTGGAAATGCTATTATAATATATACAACTCGTTATAGAAACCAAAAAGAAAAAGATAAAGAGCAAAAATTACATGGAATGTTTTTTATTATTTATTCTATTATAGGAATCATAGCTGGTATCATAGGGGCTTTTCTATGGCTAAACGTAGATAGACTATTTGGAAACACAATGAGTACTTACGAATTAGAAAAAGCTAAAATATTGATGGGAATTTTAACACTAAATTTAGTAATAACATTCCCTTTAAGTGTATTTTCATCAATTATAACATCTTATGAGAAATTTGTGTTTCAAAAAGTATTGAATATAATTAGAATAGTTTTGAACCCAATAGTAATGATAGTATTGTTGAATTTAGGATACAAATCTATAGCTTTAGTAATCTTAACAACAGTTTTAAATATTGGAACATTAATCATAAATTGTATATACTGCAGGAAAGAATTAAAAATAAAGTTGAAATTTGGTAAAATTGATTTTAAGCTTTTAAGAGAAATTATGGCATATTCTGTATGGATATTTTTAAATAGTATAATGGATAAAATTAATTGGAGTGTGGATCAATTTGTTTTAGGAATATATTCAGGCTCTGTAGCTGTTGCAATTTATTCAGTAGCAAGTCAATTAAATCAAATGTATATTAATTTTTCAACAGCAATTTCAGGAGTATTGCTACCAAAAGTAACAAAAATGGAAAATGATAACGCAACAGATGAAGAATTTACGGACATATTTATAAAAACAGGAAGAGTTCAATATATTGTTATGGCTTTGATTTTATCAGGTTTTATACTATATGGAAAAGAATTTGTCAACATAATGTGGGTCGGTTCTGAATATTCAGAATCATATATAATAGCATGTATTTTAATGATACCAAGCATAGTACCTTTAATTCAAAGTGTAGGATTAAATATATTACAGGCAAAGAATAAATACAAATTTAGAGTAATAATTTTGATGGTTTTTGCAATTATGAATATTATTATTAGTATTTATTTGTCTAAAATATATGGTGGAATAGGAGCGGCATTAGGAACTGCAATATCAACAATATTAGGTACAGTAATATCTATGAATATATTCTATTATAAAAAGGTGGGCATAAATATAATTGAATTTTGGAGAAATATAATTAAAATGTCAATTCCAATGATATTTGTAATTATATTTGCAGTAATAGTAAAAATGATTCTACCAATAAACAATGAGATTATTTTGATAGCACAAATTATTTTTTATGCATTAGTATATTGTTTTGTAATTTATAAATTTTCAATTAATGAATATGAAAAACAATTGATACTAAAACCATTAAACAAAATATTTGGGAGGAAACAAAATGCTTAAAACGATTTTAAATTTATATTTAAATAAAAATATAAAAGATGTAATATGTACAAAAGACATTTTAGAAAGTATAATTGATAAGGATAAAGAATACATAAAAACAAATTTTAATTTCGAAATCTTAAATGATTTGAGAAGTGCTACCTTTTTTGCAAATGGGGAAGTAAATAGTAATAATAAGCCGGTAATATTAATTATTAATGGGGAATATTTAGCTAATATATATACTGGAATTACTGAAGCTTGGTTTCAAAGGTCAAATATTAATATAATTTCAATATTTGAGAAATATGATGATATAAAAATAGAATACTTAAGAAGATGTATTCCTGATATTTTAACAATATATGAAGAGAACATAGAAGAATATAAAGAAACAATTTATAAATTTATAAATAATAATATGCCATCATTAATTAATATAAAATATATGTTAAAATCAGAAGAAAAAGTAGACTATACAAATATTACAAATATATTAGACAATATTGTTAAAAATAAAGTAGATGTATTTACATATAATTCTGAAAATAAAAGTAAAAATAATATAAATATAATGAATATAGAACGTAAATATAAGTATGGAGTATTATCAAAATATATGGGATATGTATCAGCAAAAAAACAAAAAACATTAATTATATTACCATATGAATTGTTAAAAATAGACTTAAACATTTTTAATAATAGATATATAAATAAAAATGTAAAAATTATCATCAATAAGAAAAAAGAACAATCTAACATAAAAGAATGGATAAAAGATAATGATATAGAAATATTACAAACAAGAAATTTAGATAAAAATATATTTGAAAAGTTTTGGAATTTAGATAAAGCAAGTGCTTTAATAATAGAGGAGGAGATATAATGTATACAGATGTAAGAAATGTTCAAATATTAATATCATTATTAAAGCAATTTAATATTAAGTATTTTGTAAATTCACCAGGAACAAGAAATACTCCACTAGTACATAGTATAGAAGAAGACCCATTTTTTAAATGTTATTCTATAGTAGATGAAAGAAGTGCTGCATATTTTGCATTAGGTTTATCTGAAGCTTTAGATGAACCTGTATGTGTAACTTGCACTGCTGCTACTGCTACTTGCAATTATATGCCAGCGATAAAAGAAGCGTATGAAAGAAACATACAATTAGTAGCATTAACTTCAGATAGAGAAAGTTATCCTATGTTTCATATGCAAGATCAATCAATCAATCAGATTAATATGTATGCTGGATATATAAATTATAGTGTTGATATACCTGCAATATTAAATCAAGAAGACGAATGGTTTGCAAATAGGAGTATAAATGAAGCACTATTAGAAATAAAACATAAAAGAAAAGGACCAATTCAAATAAATTATCATATACCATCTTGGGGAAGTTTTTGTGTAAAAAATATACCAACAGAAAGAAAAATAACTAGATATGATGATAATAACACTAATTGGGAAGAAGTAAAAGGAAAGCTCAAAAATAAAAAAATATTAGTTTTTTTAGGTATGAATTATAATAAAGAAAAAGAAAATTTGAAGATAAGCATTAAAAAGTTTCACGAAAAATACAATTCTGCAATTGTAATAGATAATTATGCTAATATTAATGACAATAACTTTATTAATGCAAGTATATTTGGAGATATTTTAACCCAAAAAGAAGTTCAAGAATTAGCACCAGAAATAATTATAACTTATGGAAAAGTTTTTTATTCACCATTGAAAAACAGACTAAATGGTAAAAAACAAAATTTTGAACATTGGCATATTGATGAAAATGGTGTAGTTATTGACGGTTTTAGGAATTTAACAAGAATATTTGAATGTATACCAGAAAAATTTTTTGATAAGGTTATAAATGATGTTAATATAAAAAATAATTATCAGTATGACCAGATGTTGAAGAACAGGATAAGCAAAATAGAAGTGGGTAAAATACCTTTTAGTAATTTTAGTGTAATAAGAGACTTTTGTAGAATTATTCCGAAAAATTCTATTTTACATAGTAGTGTTTTAAATAGTATAAGAATAACTAACTATTTTAAAATTGATAATAGTGTAAAATGTTATGCAAATGTAGGAGCAGATGGTATAGACGGAGCTTTTTCTACATTTTTAGGACAAGCAAATAAGACAAATGAAATGGCATTTTTATTAATTGGAGATTTAAGCTATTTATATGACTTAAATGCATGCTTAAATGTAAATAACAACTTAAATTATAAGAATATAAGAATATTAATAATTAATAATTATGCTGGAGCAGAATTTCATAAAAATTTTGGTTTGTCTATGATTCCTACATTAAATTTGCACATTGCAGCAGGTCATAACACAAAAATGGAGGAAACAGTAGGTCTAGAAAATGTAATATATTTATCAGCAAAAAATCAACAAGAACTTAATAAAGCTTTTAAGAAATTTGTAGAAAAATCTGATAAACCAATAATTTTAGAAGTTTTTACTAATGCAGATTGTGATGCAAAGACTTTAAAAAGTTTTTGGAACTGCAATAGAAAGGAAAAATTTTATAGAAAAGCTGTAAAAAAAATAATGCCAAGAAAGTATATTGTAAAATTAAGAAAAATACTAAAAAGAGGATAGAGAGATGGGAGTTAAATTATATATAAAAAGAGCAATTAAATATATTGTAAAAGAACATAGACCTATTATAATAAAGCCAGAAATTGTGCAAAAAACATCCAATGAAATGTTAAAAGATAAAAACATTTTAATTACAGGTGGACGGCTCAGGTCTGGGATACTATATGGCAAAAAAATTATCATCAGAAGGTGCAAAAGTTATTATCACAGGAAGAAATGAGGAAAAATTAAAAAGTGCTGTAAATGAAATAAAAAATGATGTAAAATATGTAGTATATGATGTTAGAAAATGTAAAAAGAACTTTATAAATGAAGTTTATAACAATTATGGAAAAATAGATTGTATTATAAATAACGCTGGAATTTCTTTGCACGAAGGTAATATGTTAAATGTTACAAATGAAGGGTTTCAGAATCAGTTTGATACAAATCTGAAAGGAGCATATTTTTTAGCACAAGAATATATAAAGAAAATAAAAGAAGATCACCAAAAAGAGGGTAATATAATTTTTATTTCATCTGAAAGAGGAAGACAATGTGATGATATACCATATGGTCTAACTAAAAGAGCAATAAACAGTTTAGTTGAAGGAATGTCAAGAAGATTTTATAAAGAAGGAATAAGAGTAAATGCTGTTGCCCCTGGAATAACAGCAAGTGATATGACTAATATAAAAAAAGAGGATGATTTATTTTGTGATTATAATGCATCTGGTCGTTTCTTTATGCCAGAGGAAGTTGCAGAGGTGGTAGCATTTTTGGTAAGTGATAATTCTAAATGTATATCAGGAGAAATTATCCATTGTGATGCAGGAAATCATTTAAATCCTTGGTTTTAATAAAAAATAATTAATTTAAAAGTTATATTAGATAAAAAAATAGAAAATGTCGAAAATTGCGATGAAAAGTTTAAACTTTTTCTGAAAATTGATTGACAAAGTTTGTAAATCGGAGTAATATATATTTACTTCGATTTATTTTTTATTTTAATTCAAAAATTCTAGAAAATTTCAATCTAGTTATCCAAAAAATTAGAAAAAGAAAGAGAATAAGAGAAAAAAAGAGAAAGAGGTGTATTAAATGTTGTATTTAGTCTTACGTTAAAGTTGTTTTAATAATTTAAAAATGTTAAAATTGAGGTGATAAAAATAGAAAATTTAAAAATAATAGAAGAAAGAAAAATAAATGAGAAAATACAAGAGGACTTTGAAAAATACTTAAAAGACCCTGTGTTTATGGCATTAGTAAAAAAGTATGCAAAAGAAAGCGAAGAATTTAATAAAAATAAACCAGCAATAGAAAAAGAACACGATAAAATAATAAAAAGAGTGTTTACAAGTAAGAAAGAAGCATCAAGGTTTATAAGGAAAATATTAAAGATAGATGTAAAAGCAAAAGATTTAGAACTAGTACAAAATAGTTTTGTAACAGTAGAATTAAAATATAGAGAAGCAGATATAGTATATAAAATAAAAGGAACAAATGTGGTTATATTAATAGAACACCAAACAAGAGTAGATAAGAAGATGCCATATAGGATATTAAATTATCAAATGGAAACAATGAGAGCAAATGAAGGAGAAGAAGAGTGTTTAGTAATACCAATAGTTTTATATACAGGAAAAGAAACGTGGACAGCAAAGAGATATATAAAAGAGTTACAAACAAGGCGTTATGCCAAGAAAGAAATAAATTTTGGTGAAATAGAATTAGGCACACTAGGTTATTATACACTAGTAGATGTAAACGAATATACAAAAGAAGAATTGTTAGAAGAAGAAGGAATATTAAGTAAAATAATGTTATTAGAAAAAGAAAGAAATACAGAAGAATTATTAAAAACAATTTTTGAAATAAATGAAAAAATAATAGAAGAAAAAACAAAAGAAAAAGAAGTAATATATAGTGCAATGGAAGTATTATTAGGAAAGAAAATAGGAAAAGAAAAAGCAGAAGAAATAATGAAAAAAATAGTAGAGGAAGGGAGTGATTATATGCTAGCAGCAGAAGAAATGATAATAGAAGAAAATAAAATGATAAGAAATGAAGGAAGATTGCTTGGAAGGACAGAAGGAAGAGCTGAAGGAATAAGCATAGGACAAAACAATATAATAAAAGTTTTATTTAAGAATAAAATGACGCCAAAAGAAATCTCTGAAAAAACAGGAATAGCTTTAGATAAGGTTTTAAAAATAGTAAATCAATAAAAATATTTAATCAAGATAAATTAATATCTTGATTTTTTTACTAAAAAATATTGCAAAAAAACAAAGTTAAATGTATACTATAAAAGTACAAACAAAGGAAAATAAAAAAGGAGGAATTATGGAAGAATTAGATTTAAAAGAATTATTTAACATTTTTTGGAGCAAGAAGGTACATATAATATTAATAGTATTAATATTTATAGCATTAGGAGTAATATATACAGTAGGTTTTACAAAACCAATGTATAGTTCATCAACAACATTAGTATTAGCAGGAGCAGAAAGTGGAGAAGAAACATCAGAAAGTATTACAGCAACAGATATAACATTAAACTCAAAATTGGTATCAACATATAGTGTACTAGTTAGAAGTAAAGATGTATTAAATCAAGTTGTACAAAATTTAGGAATAGATGTAAATTGGGAGAGTTTAAAAAATAATGTATCAGTAAGTTCTGTGGAAAATACAGAAGTACTAGAAATATCAGTAGAAACAGAAAGTGCAGAATATTCTGCAAATATAGCAAATGAAATAGCAAAAGTATTTACTGAAAAAGTAGCTGAAATATATAATATAAATAATGTACATATAGTAGATGAGGCAGAAGTAAGTAATACACCAGCTAATATAGATCACGAAAAAGATGTAATAATATTTGCATTTATTGGTCTAGTAGTTGCTATAATATATGTGTTAGTTGCAAATATGCTAGATACAACAATAAAAACAGCAGAAGATATAGAAAAAGAATTCAAATTACCAGTTTTAGCATCAATACCAGTATATGAAAATGCAATACAAAAGAGAAAAGGGGGAAGTAAATAATGAGAAAAGAATTAGTAGCAGAATTAGATCCAAAATCTCCTATATCAGAAGTATTTAGAACATTAAGAACAAATATACAATTTATGAATACAAAAGGAAAATTAAAAAGTATATTAATAACATCAACATTACCAGGAGAAGGTAAATCCTGGGTATCATCAAATTTAGCAGTAACATTTGCACAAGCAGGGAAAAAAGTTGTTTTAGTAGATGCAGACATGAGAAAAGGTAGAGTATATTCAATATTTGGAGTATCACCAAGACCAGGACTTTCAAATTATCTATCAGGTGTAGATTGGAACAATGGAGATGCTTCAGAAGATTTAGCAGATTATATACAAGAAACAGAAGTAGATAATTTATATGTAATACCAGCAGGAAATGTTCCACCAAATCCTTCAGAATTATTAGTATCAGATAGAATGCAAGATTTGATG
>CALYBF010000029.1 GCA_944393755.1 uncultured Clostridia bacterium
CAAAACTAGAGGGAATAAATAATAATTTTATTCTCTTTTACTATTATTGTTTTTTAGTTTTACTAATAATTTTTTGTAATATCTATAAAAACTATTTTCTCTGTACTATACTATAAGAAGCTAAAAAACGCACGTTTTAATACTGTTACAATAATACTACATTACAGAAATAGCAATATTCCTCTCATCTAAGGAAAAAATAAAAAACAAAATAAAAAAATTAAAAAAGTACTTGACAAATATAAAAGATATCTATATTATAAAGAAAAATAGGAGGTGATTTATTATGGCAAGAATAGTAGAAGTAGACTATGTAGCTATGCCTGGACAAGCTCAACAAATAAGAAGTTTAGCACAAGATTTAAATAATGAAATGGTAAGTGCATATCAAAGTATAACAGATATGCATGGAGTGTGGTATGGAAAAAGATATAACGATTTAGTTGTAGAATTTAATAATCTAATACCTCAAATGAATGAGATGCTAGATTTAGTAGTAGCTCAAATACCATTTGCATTAGAAACTGCTGCAAACAATTATTCACAAGCAGATACAGGTACAAATGTAGTTGGTGCAAATAGAACAGAACCACGTAGAATATCTGATATAGCAATACAAAATGATGTAGGAATGAGATTTTTAACAAGTGAAGTAAATGCTGTACAACAAAAAGTTTCAACAAACTTTAAAACATCTGAGGAAAAAATGAATTCTATACAATCAGTATATGGAACTATTACATGGAGAAGTGAAGCTTCTGAAGCTTTTGAGGCTAAATTCACAAAATTAAAAGGTGAAATAGTAACAGCATTCCAAAATCTTGACTCACAATTTGTAAAACTAATGAAACAAGCACAAGAAGATATTCAAGCAACAGAAAATGCAAATACTGTTCAATAATTAAACATTTTTTTGATAACTGTAACAAAAGTTACAGTTATTACAAAAGTGTTTAATTATAAATTAAAGAAGGTGATAAAATGAGTATTTATGATCCTATTTTAGCAGCAAGATTAAGTGGGCCACAACAGGAACTACAAAAAGCACAATCAAATTTAGCAAGCGTAAAAGAATCTTATAATCATTATCAAACGAAATATATTGAGTATAGGAATTTTAAAAGTGATTTAGATGCACTTATATCAAGACTTGAAAATGCAATGTCTTATTTAGAAACAGCATTAGAAAATAAAAAAGCAGGATATTCCAGCGGAGTAGTACAAGATATGTCCTTTAGAAGGATACCAGGGATGTTGTTTACACATACTTTTTGTGATGAAATAGAATATTTATATGCATATACAGAAGATGCCAAAAGTAAAATAGAAGCTGCAAGTGAATCAGCAGAAAAAATAAAAAACGGATATAAAAGTTTAATGAGTGAAGCAGAAAGAAATATTGATATTTATAATAATCAGATAGAAAATTTAAATTCTATTATAGCAAGAATAATGGATTAACATTATTCGTAATTATAATATTATGGTTTTGGAGGGAGAAAATGAGCTTTAAAATTAATACAGATAAATTGGAAGATTGTATTGGGAATTTAGATACTGCTATGGCATTAATAAAACAAGCTCTTGAAATCGTTGGAAAACTAAAAATTCCAGATGATTTCACTGAAAAGGATAAAATATCATATGTGAAAGATACAGCGTTACCTGATGTTAAATCTGGGATTACTAAAGAAAGAGAGCATATTGAAGGATTAATAAATAAATCAATAAATGCAGAGCAAAATCTTAAGCAATTTGTAGAATCAATGATAAACTCAATACCTGGAATGGATATAGTAAAAGAAGCAAGTAACAAAGGAAAAGAAAAAAATATTGTAGATACAAATTCTTCTAATGGATTTGCAGGAAAAATATGGAACACTGTACTTGGAATGGATATAGTAAAAGAAGCAAGTAACAAAGGAAAAGAAAAAATTATTGTAGATACAAATTCTTCTAATGATGGTAGTATATCTATAAATCCAAATTATAATTCTGGAAGTAATGGTAATGTTAATATTGGAGATGCAACAAATAAAGAAAATATTAATAATAATATAAATGAAAAGCCAAAAGAAGAAAATGTTAATATTGGGAATACAACAAATAAAGAAGATATTAGTAATAATATAGAAGAAAAACCAAAAGAAGAAGTAGAAGTTTCTGATCCAAAAGAGCCAGAGCAAACAATTGAACCTGAAACAATATATAATGAAAAAATAGAACAAACTAAAATTTTAGATTATGTTTCAGACGAAACTGCAGATGCAATAAAAGATAGAGTATTAAGAGATTATGAAGAGCAAAAAGTAATTATAGATGAAATGACAGATCCAGAGTTCTATAGATATATTTTAGAAGCAACAGGAGGATTAATGACAATAGAAGAGTATTTGACAGTTGTAGAATTAGAAAATAATACTTTTGGTGCAAGTGAAACAGTGTTTATAGAAATGGAAAAAGAATATCCAGAAGAATATGAAAGAATAAAAGATATTTTGATGACAAAGTATGAATTCACAGAAGAAGATAGTGAAATGTTAATTAGTCAAATAGGAGAAAAAGGAACAGGAGAATATGCAAAAGATGTAAATACAATAATAGAGTATTTTAGAAATGATCCAGAAACATTTAAAGAAATATTTGGATATGATTTATATGTTGACAGTAAAGAAGGGCAAGTGTTATTAAATGATAAAGAATTAATGGTTGACTATTATAATTGGGTAAGTAAAGCACAACAAGAAACACCTATAGAAGGTGAAGAACTAGAATTTAATATGTTAAATGAATTTTTACAATCAAAATCAGAGAATTTGGTATGTAAAACAGAAGTGCTTTTAACAAATAGTTCAGAAGAAAATAATTCACAACAAATAATGGGATTAATCGAAGAAAGATTGGAAAATGGAGAATCAATTAGTATAACACTAACAGCAAAAGAGGGAGAATTACTACAATTTATAGATATGGATACATCAACAATACATAAAGAAGTAAGTGAGAATTATGTAGCAAAGATAATAGATTCAACAGAAGATGGCATAGTAGCGACAGTAGATGGAAAGAAATGTATCATAGGATATGAAGATTTATTATCAGATTCAGAAAGTTATAAAATAGTAAGTGATTCAATAGAGATGACAAATTAAACATATTATTATCAAATAAGAAAATAGGTATATAACAAAATATCAAAAAATAAATGAAATAAAATAGAACTCTTCAACAAGTGAAGAGTTCTATTTATTTCAACTACAAAATAAATTCTATTTTTTTTGGAAATGTTTTCAACTTAAAGATAATAATTTGCTTAGGGAAATAATAAAAACCAAAAACAGATAAATATTTTGTAATAAAAATGTAATATCATTATTATTGACAGTGTTTAAAAGTTTGTGTATTATTTAAAATAGTAACAATGTATATAACTATAAAAGAAAAGAGGTGAGAATATTGAAAGTATATCTAATTGGAAAAAATATTATGTATAAACTTAATTTACCACAAACTGTAGAAGGAAACTATTGGCTTACTGATGATAAAGATAGAAAACTTATAAACATTGAAGGTCTTGATAAAGAATGGCAAGTTATAAATGATAATTATTTGGATATATTTGATTTTAATATAATTGATGTAAATAATGATAATATAAAACTTGATATAAATAAAGCAGAAAGAAGAAATACAATTCCATTAAAAGAATATCAAACTTATGGAATAGTATTCAAAAATCTTGAAGAGTTATTTATTTTATATTGTGAACCTACTTTTGAAGAAAAAATCACGGAATTAAACATAAAAAATGTTAATGAGATAACAATAGGAAATGGAGTTAATAATTTAATCTCATACTCTAACAAAATGGTATCTAATAAACATGCTAAAATTTATCTTTACGAAGGTAGGTGGATGATAGAAAATTATGATAACAAGTTCGGAACTTTTTTAAATGGCAAACCAGTAACAGATAAGCAAACAATGTTGTTTAATGGAGATGTAATATTCATAATGGGCTTAAAGATTATTATAATGGGAAGAAAAATCTTTGTAAATACACCCAAATATGTTTTACATTTGAGTAGTGGAGCTTTTGAAGAAAGTTCAAATAATCAACAAGTGTTAAATAATATTCCAGAAGATGATAATCAAGAGTTGTATGATGAAAAAGATTATTTTTCTAGAGCACCAAGGTTAATGAATATTATAGAAACAGAAAAAGTTAAAATAGATTCTCCACCACACATCCAAGATAAAGAAGAAATGCCATTAATACTTACAATAGGTTCATCATTATCTATGGGAATAATAATGATGGTTTCAATATTCTCAGCAATAGATGGTAGAATGAGTGGAACAGCAAGTTCAAAGCAAACGATAACATCTTTGATAACAGCAGGAGCTATGCTAATTAGTATGATTTTATTTCCAATTTTAATGGCAAAATACAATAGAAGAAAGAAAAAGAGATATGAAGAGAGAAGACAAAAAAAATATAGAGAATATTTAAACAAAAAAAATGATCAAATAAATAAGATGAAAACTAAACAAAAAAATATTTTGTTTGAAAACTTTTTGGCTCCAGAAGAGTGTACACAAGTAATATTAACAAGAGGAGCCAGATTATGGGAAAGAAAAATAGATGATTATGATTTTTTAACAATAAGGTTAGGATTAGGAGATGTACCATTAAAAATAGATATTAATTATCCTGAGGAACAATTTACAATGGATGATGATGACTTATTAGAGGTACTAAATAGAATAATAGACAATTCTAAAACAATAAATTCAGCACCAATAACAATATCTTTAACAGATAAAAACATATTAGCTTTAATAACAAATAACGGGAATAGTACAAATAGATTTATACAAAGTCTAATTATCCAATTAGTTACTTTTCAAAGTTATGAAGATTTGAAGTTAGTTTTTCTATTAAACAATAAAAGTGAAGAGACATTAAATTATGTGAAAATGTTACCTCATGTGTGGAGTGATAATAAACAAATAAGGTTCTTTACTGATGACTATGATGAGATGAACGAAATTTCTAAATATTTAGAAGAAATACTTACAGAAAGAAAACGAAATGATAAAAAAGATTATAAATCATATATGCCATATTATTTAATAATAACAGACGATTATAAAAAAATAGAAAATTTGAAAATAATAACAGAAATATTAAAGCAAAGTACAAACGTTGGTTTTAGTATTTTATGTATGACAGATGATATGATGCAATTGCCAAATGAGTGCAAAACATTTATTAGTATAGATAATGATTTAAATACAGGTACAATTTTTGAAAATGAATTATCAACTTCAAACCAACAAAATTTTAAATTTGACTCTTCAGTAATATTCTTTTTTGAAAAGATATGCCAAGTATTATCAAACATACCAATAAAATATTCAGCTTCTAGTGGCAAATTATTACCTAATACTTATACATTTCTAGAAATGTATGATGTTGGACGTATTGAGCAATTAAATATTTTGGAAAGATGGTATAGAAATGATTCGACGTTATCATTAAAAGCACCAATAGGTATAGATTCATCTGGAATGCCAATTGTGCTAGATATTCATGAGAAATTTCACGGACCACATGGACTAATTGCGGGAAGTACTGGTTCAGGAAAAAGTGAGTTTATAATTACTTATGTATTATCTTTAGCAACAAATTATCATCCTGATGATGTTAATTTTATATTAATAGACTATAAAGGTGGAGGTTTAGCTGGTGCTTTCCAAAAGAAAAATATAAAATTACCACATCTAGTTGGTACAATCACAAATATAGATACGAATGGATTAAAAAGATCTCTAGTTTCTATTCAAAGTGAATTAAGAAGAAGACAAGTAATGTTCAATGAAGCAAGAGATATGACAGACGAAGGAACTATAGATATATATAAATATCAAAGATTATATCACCAAGGAATAGTAAAAAAACCAATTCCTCATTTATTAATTATTTGTGATGAATTTGCAGAATTAAAACAACAACAAGAAGAATTTATGAATGAACTAATAAGTGTTTCTAGAATTGGACGTAGTTTGGGAGTACACTTAATACTTGCAACTCAAAAACCAGCAGGAATTGTTAATGAACAAATTAGAAGCAATAGTAAATTCGCGGTATGCTTAAAAGTGCAAGATAGAGAAGATAGTATGGATGTTATTAAAAGACCAGACGCAGCAATGATAAAAAGAGTGGGAGAATTTTTTCTACAAGTAGGAAATGACGAGTATTTTGTCTTAGGACAATCTGCTTGGTCAGGAGCAACATATTTTCCTTCTAACATTACAGAGAAAAAAATAGATAAATCAATAGAATTTATATCGAATATTGGAACAGTAATAAAACAAGTAAATGATGAAAGTCAGAAAGTTCTAAACAGTGAAGGCGAACAACTAACTAATATTGTAAGATATATGGATAAACTTGCAAATGAAAAAGGAATAAAAGAAGAGAATTTGTGGTTAGAAGATATACCAGAAAACATTTTTCTTGATAATATAAAGAAAAAATATAAAATAAAAGATAGGTCTGAAATTTCTGCAATAATAGGAGAATATGACGATCCATTTAATCAACGACAGGGAATAGTAAAATTGGACTTTATAAATAGTGGAAATATTATTATTTATGGAAATGCAGAAAGTGGAAAAGAAACACTTCTTAGCACAATGATATATGATATAATAGATACTTATAAAGATAAGCAAGTGGAATTATATGTATTAGATTTTGGTACAGAAGCTTTAAAGATTTATAAAGATAGTCCTCAAGTAGGCGATGTTATCTTTATAGAAGAAGATGAAAAAATTGGAAGATTTTTTGATATGCTACAAGAGGAAATAAAAAAACGAAAAGAAGCGTTATTAAAATATAATGGAGATTATAACTTATATTTAAAAAATAACGATAATTCTATACCAACGATGTTAATAATAATGAATAACTATGATACCTTTGCTGAAGTATACCAAGACAAATATGATGATGTTTTATTAACTTTAACAAGAGAAGCAACAAAATGTGGAATAATATTTATTGTAACTGCCAATTTGTTTAATAGTATGAGATATAGATTATCTCAAAATTTCAAACAAAGAGTAGCTTTGCAATTAAATGTGGATAATGATTATTATAATATATTTGAAAAGATAGGAAAAAAACGACCATCAAATATCTTTGGTAGGGGACTAATAACTATAGAAGAAGAAATTTATGAATTTCAAACGGCAAAAATATGTGAAGAAGATGACTATAATATATTTATAAAAAATAAGATAGAAGAATTAAACAATAGTATAAAAACACATACAAAACCTATTCCAGTATTACCAGAAGTAGTTAAAGGAAAAGATTTAAAAAGAAGTTTTGATGGATTATCAAAGATTCCTATTGGAATTTTTGAGAAAAATCTAAAAGTTTGTATATATAATTTTGAAAAAGACTTTGTTAATCTAATAACAGCTAGAGATTTAGAAACAGCATCACAATTTACATATAACATATTAGAAGAAATTGAAACATCAAAAGAATTAAATGTAAGTATTTTTGATGCTGAAAGAAATAATATAAACAATAAAACTAACATAGTAGAAGAATATATGACATTTGTTTCTAATGTAGATAAAAACTTTAGTAATAAAAAATGTTTATGTGTAATTATAGGTGTAAACAAATTTATCAGCAAATTTGAAAACAGATTAGATTTTTACAATACATTAAAAGCATTAGAAGAAAAAGGAAATATTAGAATGATTTTTGCTGAAAGTGTTCTTAAATTTAAAGGATATGAATATGAAGAATGGTTTAAAAATTATATATCAAAGGATAATGCAATATGGGTAGGAAATGGTATAACAAATCAGTATTTAATTACAATTAATTCTAACATAAGAAAGCTTGATAATACGTGTGGTGAAAGTTTTGGATATATTATAAAACAAGGATATGCAGAATTAGTTAAACTTTTAGGTATGAAAGATGTTGGTGATGAAAATGAATAATAAAGTGTTAGTGAAACTATATGTACCATTATTAGAAAAACAGTTTGATGTTTGGATTCCGATTAGTAGGAATGTTTCAAAAGTTATTGTACTACTAGTAAAAGCTCTTAAAGAATTTAGTGGAAATACATATAATCCTAAATATATGCCAAAACTTTATGATAAAGTTTCTGCTAAAGAATACAATATAAATGCTAGTGTAAAAGAAAACAATATAATAAACGGAACAGAAATAGTTTTAATTTAAAAAGACGGTGTGAGAATTTAAAATTTGCTAATAAAGTATTTAAATTATAAATTCTCACACTGCTGATGTAATATATAGAGGATAATATGGAAAAGCTTATAAAGAAAAAAGAAAATATATTTATAATTGTATTAATTTTTATTTCGTTAATAGGGGTAACTTTTTATGTTAGCTTAGAAGCGAATGATGAATTGTGGAATTTTCAAAATGTATATAAGATGTATAATGGATATCAAATCTATGAAGATGCAAATGTTATCTGTACACCATTGTTTTTCTACATAGGTAATTTATTATTTAATATTTTAGGAGCAAATTTCTTTGTTTTTAGAATTTATAATATTTTGATATTTTTATTTTTTTATTTTTTGATATATAAAATTTTAAGAATAATGCAAGTCAATATGAAAATTTCACTTGCTTGTACATTTATCTTATTAATATTTGAAGACTATTCATTAGTAAGAGTTATGGCTAATTATAATTCCTTGGCACTTGTTTTTTCTTTATTTGGAATATATCTTTTAATTAAAAACCAAATAGAGATGAGCAATAAAAATATTTTAATACAAGCTATAATTTGCTTTTTAATTATACTAACTAAGCAAAATATAGGTTTGTTTTACTTAATTGCATTATTAGGCACAATTGCAATAAAATATAGAAAAAAAAGTATAAAAAATATTTTGAAAATATGCTTAATATTAACTATGTTTAGTATAGCATTTATATTATATTTATACTTTAAAGGAATTTTAAATGGTTTTATAAATTATACAGTATTAGGAATAAGTGATTTTGCTAATAAAAATGTTTCTATAAATATGTTATATATTTTTGTGGGAATAGCTATTTTGATATCTAATTTGGTTTGCTCTATATTTTTTGTAAAACAAAAAAAGATTGAAATTACAGAAAATGAAAAAAATAATTTAATAATTTTGAATTGTTTTTCAATAATGCTCTTTTTATTAATATATCCAATAATAAATATGTCGCATTTGTTATTAGCAATATCTACTGGTATCATTTTATTTGTATATATTTGTAATATTATAATTAAAAAAAGTAATATAACTTTAAATAAAATAGACAAAATAATAATCATAAGTTTAATAATTTTGATAATATATAGTTTATTTACAAATATTAATAGATTAATATCTTGGATAAATGTTATTAGTGATGATAAATATTATTATGAATATAATTCACCCTATTTTGGAACAATAGTTAGTGAAGATTTATATAAAAACATTGAAAATGTTACTAAATATATAAAAGAGGAAAATGATAAAGGAAATAAAGTAATTGTTTTTTCTTCTAAAGCAGCATTATATATGGTTCAATTAAGACAAAGTAATAGTTTTTATGATTTACCTTTTAATGGTAATTTAGGTAAAATTACTGAAGAATATATATTTAATGATTTAAAAAACAAAAAAAATACATTGATCTTAGTTGTAAAAGATGAAGAAGATATGGAATGGCAAGAAAATAGGGAAATTGTAAAAAAATTAAAAGAAGAATTAGAAAGTATCGGAACAATTGAAGATTTTGAAGTTTTAAAGCCATAAAAAAACAAAAAAAGTCTTGACAATTGATATGTAAATATGCTAAGATATTAATTGTCTGTAAGACGTGGAGAGGTGGTCGAGTTGGTTTATGGCACCAGTCTTGAAAATTGGCGTGCGTTTATAGCGTACCGTGGGTTCGAATCCCACCCTCTCCGCCAAAATATATACCTTGAAAAAAATACAAGGTATTTTTCTTTTAAATGATATGTAGGTGTACCCAAGTGGTGAAGGGGGCAGTTTGCTAAACTGCTAGGTCGAGCAATCGGCGCGGAGGTTCGAACCCTCTCACCTACGCCATAAAATGATATAAAGTAAATTTTTGCTTTGTATCTTTTTTTTGGCTAAAATAAAAAATTAAACATTTTTCATATATGAAAATAGATAAAATAAGATGAATTAAGATGAAATATATATCGTGAAAATATCGTAATTTTAAAAATTACGATATTTATTGTAAAATAAATTCGATTTTGATATAATATATATGTATAAAAAAGAGATGAGAGGTGCAATAATGCCGGAAGAATTAAAAAAATATTTTTGGGATACTAAATTTGGAGAATTAGATATAAGGAAAAATAAAAGATATATAATATCAAGATTATATTGTTATGGTGATTTAAAAGCAATAAAATGGGTGGAAAAAACATATAGCAAAGAAGATATAAAAGAAGTAGCAATAAAAAGCAGGGACTTAAAACCATTAGTAGCAAATTATTTAAGACAGCAATTTAATTTAAAAAAAGAGGAAATGGCATATTATAGAGCAGTACAAGGTATGAATTATGAATATTGGAGAGTGAATAACTAATGTATTGGAATATATTTGATAAAGGTAGATATGAATTATTAAAAAAAATATCAGAAGTAGTTAGTATAGATAATTGTTATATGGTAGGAGGAACAGCGCTATCATTACAATTAGGGTTAAGAGAGTCTTACGATTTTGATTTTTGTGTAAAAAATGAGTTTAATAATGAAATATTATTAGAGGAATTAAAAAGTATAGGAAATGTAGAAGTTATACAAAATCAAAAAGGAACTTGTGATGTTCTTCTAAACGGTGTTCAAGTAAGTTTTTTCTATTATCCTAATAAAGTATTAGCAGATTTTACAAAAGCAGAAGAAATACCACAGTTAAACATTGCAAGTGTATTTGATATTGCAGTAATGAAATTAATTGCAATAGGAGGAAGAGGAGCAAAGAAGGATTTTTTTGATTTATATAATATAATAGAAAAGTGCAATATTAGTAGTTATGAATTAGTAAACGGATTAAAACAAAAATGTGGAGAAAATATAAACTATGTAAATATAATTATGGGATTAAGTTATTTTGAAGATGCTGAAGATGAAATATTACCGAATACTTTCGTTAATTATAATTGGGAAAACATAAAGAAATTTTTTATTAAATTTCAAAAAGAAGTTCAAGAAGAATTAGAAAAAAATTAACTTTATTGCACAAAAATATGATAAAATATAGATGTAAAAATACGAAAGAAAGTGGTATATATGAAAAAAGAATTTTCAAAAAATACAACCGAAGTATTTGCAAAAACAATGTTTCACTATGTACCAGAAATACTAAAGTATATAGATGAAATAGAAGATCCAATAAAAAGACATTATTATTCAATGAGATATTTGTTTATGTCAGAAATGTTAATGTTTTTAAGTGAAGGAAGATTACAAAGATTTACAGAAACAGCATTTGAAGAAACAAATTATATAGAAAATATAAATAAGATAACGAAAGAAAAAATAGAAAAGATACCAGATGCAGAAATATATATAAATGTATTCTCAAGAATAAAAATAGAGGAGATAGAACAATTCCAATACAAAATTAATTATAAAATGATAAGAAATAAAATATATAATGAAGAGAAAATATTAGGAAAATACAATTTGGTATTAGATGCAACAAGATTTCAAAAAGCACATTACGAAATAAGCCCAGAGTGGTTACGAGAAACGAAAGAACGGAAAGATAAGCTGGTATTTGTCAATGATAGAAATGAAGTTAGTAGCAAATGAAATGGCGATATCAATAGTGAGTGAAATGATAAATAATGAAGATAAAAAGAAAGAGAATTAAACAGAAGAAAAGTATTAAATAAAAGTGTGGAAGAAATTAAACAAGATTGTGAAATAAATGCATCAAAAAGATTAATAGCAAAATTTAGAGAAAGATATCCAAGATTACCAGCAAGAATAATAGGAGATTCATTGTATCCATCAATAGGATTGATAGAGATGTGTGAAGAAAAAATATAGAATATATATTTGTATTAAAAGATAAAAAAAACACCAACATTGCTAGAAGAATTTCTAACAATAGTAAGTTTAGAGACAGGAAATAGAGAATTAATAGAAAATGATAGAGAAATAATATTAACATTATGGGAAAATGAGATAGATTACAAAGGAAAGAAAATAAATATAATAAGACAAATAAAGAAAAATAAAGAAACGAAAAAATATAGTAAATGAATGTTGATAACAAACCGAGAGATAACAAGAAAAAACTTATATAAAATAATATATTATGCTAAAGCAAGAGATTATATAGAAAATCAAGGATTCAGGGAACAAAAGATAACAAGTGGAATAGATTTAGAGCATATATAGTGAACTACCCATTGTCTAAAGCCAATGGGCTTCCTGCTTCTTAGACCTCGTAACCTACTATCTCCACAGGCGTT
>CALYBF010000030.1 GCA_944393755.1 uncultured Clostridia bacterium
TCTAACAATTGTTTTATTATTTGTTCTCCTAGCCCATCTATATTCATTGCTTCTCTTGATGCAAAATGTACTAAATTTCTAAATAATTTTGCCGGACACTCTATTCCTGTACATCTTAAAGCAGCTTCTCCTTCTTCTCTTACTGCTTCTGCTCCACATACAGGACATACTTTTGGCATATTAAAATCTTTTTCTTCGCCTGTCCTTTTATTTTTCTTTACTTCTACTATTTCTGGTATTACATCTCCTGCTTTTTGTATTACTACTGTATCTCCTATTTTTAAGTCTTTTTCTTTTATAAAATCTTCATTATGAAGTGTTGTTTTTGATATTGTAGAACCTGCAACTTTTACTGGTTCTAGTATTGCCATTGGTGTTATTACTCCTGTTCTTCCTACTTGGCAAATTATATCTTTTAGTTTTGTTTCTTTTTTCTCAGGTGGATATTTATATGCTATTGCCCACCTTGGAGTTTTTGCAGTTTGTCCTAGTATTTCTCTAAATTTTAAGTCATCTACTTTTACTACTGCACCGTCTATATCAAATGTTAACTTTTCTCTTTCTTTTCCTATTTCTTTTATTGCTTCTTCTATTTCTTTTTCGTCTTTACAAGGTATTCTAACTGGGTTTACATTAAAGCCTAATTTTTCTAAATATTCTAATTCTTCAAAATGAGAATTAAATTCTTTTCCTTCTATTTTTTGTACATTAAATATATAAATATCTAGTGGTCTTGTTTTTGTTATTTTACTGTCTAGTTGTCTTAATGACCCTGCTGCTGCATTTCTAGCATTTGCAAATAATTCTTCTCCTTCTTCTTCTCTTTTTTTATTCATTTTTTCAAAGTCTTTTTTTGATATAAATACTTCTCCACGTACTGTTATATTTATTTTTTCGTTTAATTCCATTGGTATTGTTTTTATTGTTTTTAAATTTTCTGTAACGTCTTCTCCAACTAGTCCATTTCCTCTTGTTGCTCCTCTTACAAATTTACCTTCTCTATATTCTAAAGCTGATGATAAACCATCTATTTTTGTTTCTACTACATATGTTTTATTTTTTATATTATTTTCTTTGGCTTTTTCATTTGTTTTTTCTATATATTCATTAACTTCTTCTATACTAAACACGTCTTGTAAGCTTTGAAGTGGTACTTCATGTGTTACTTTTTGAAATCCTTCTTTTACATGTCCACCTACTTTTTCTGTCAATGAATCTTTTGATTTGAATTCTGGGAATTCTTTTTCTAAATTTCTTAATTCTACCATCATCATATCATATTCAAAATCTGATATTTCCGGTTTATCTTCATCATAATATCTTTTAGCGAAATACTCTGTTTTTTCCCTTAATTCTTTAATTCTCTCCTCTGCTTTATTTTTATCCATTTTAACACCTCATATTTATTTTTTATCTCTATTGTCTAATTTTTTCATCCATAGAATTCTTTCTTCTCTAAGCTTTTTGCCAAGTAGTACACCTTCTTTTGCATTATATTTTTTCTTTATATATTCTGCATTTACTTCTTCCAAACATCTTTTACCTATTGTTAAAAAGTCTAAATCTTTACTTGTCCTTCCGAATTTATCACAATTTACTACTATTTGTAAACCCTTTAAACCTAAATAAGATTTGTCTATTCTTTCTATAAAATCTACTTTTTTAGAGGCTTTCATTTTGTTAAATATTCCGCCTCTCATATGCTCTCTTGTTGCTGTTATTCCACATTTTTTCCACGAATTTGGTATTCGTAATTCTTTACAGAACTTTTTTACTACTTCAACCCCTCTTTCTTCATGTCCTATATGATGTGGGTATTCTTCTTTTGGTGTTTCACCTTTTCCAAAATCGTGAACTAACACACTAAAACGTATTTTTAAATCTTTTGTATATTCACAAGACTTATCTAAAGCAATCATTGTGTGATTATAACTATCTCCTTCAGGGTGGTATTTTTCTGGTTGAAGTGCTCCTATTAATTTGTATATAGGTTCAAAATGCACATCTAATACATCTGCTTTTCTTAGTACATCAAAAAATATTGATGGTTTTTCTGTTCCTAATGCTTTTCTAAATTCTTCAAATACTCTTTCTTTTGATAAAAAATATAATTCTTTTTTTATGCTTTTCATCATTAAAATAGTTTCTTCATCTACATTAAAACCTAAACTACTACTAAATCTTGCTACTCTATATACTCGTAATGGATCTTCTACAAAATGTTTTCCTATTGCTCTTATTGTTTTCTTTTCTATATCTTTTCTTCCGCCAAAATAATCAAATATCTCTCCTGTTAAAACATCTTTAGCAATTGCATTTATTGTTATGTCCCTTCTTTCTAAATCGTCTTTTAATGTAACATTTCCATCACATATAAATTCAAACTCCTTATGTCCTTTTCCTACTTTTTTCTCTTTTCTTGCAAGTGCAAATTCGCATCCTTCTATTCTAAATACTGGAAATGCTTTTCCATCCATTTTTGCCATTGGAAATAAAGATATAAATTTTTCTTTATTTATACCTACTACACAATAGTCTTTATCATATGAAGGCTTTCCTAGTATTTCATCACGTACTGCTCCTCCTACTAAGTAAAGCCTTCCTCCTTCTTTGTTTATTTCTTCAGCTATTTTTGTTATTTCCATATTATCAAACCTTTTTATATTCTTTCATATGTTACAAAATAATAATCTAAATTATTTTTGTCATCTTTAATTCCTTTTTCTCTTGAAGTCTCTTTCCACATATTATCATCTATTTTAGGAAAAAAAGTATCTCCTTCAAATTCTTTATCAATTTCTGTTACATACATTTTTTTAACATAAGGCATTAGAAAATTATATATCATTGCACCACCTATTACAAAAGCTTCTTCTTTTCCTTCTATTAAATCTTGTATTTCAAGTAAAGAGTGTACTACTTTTACGTTTTCTTCATTTACATTAAAACTTGGGTTATTACTAAATATTATATGTTTTCTATTTGGAAGCACTCTTCCTAAAGATTCAAATGTTTTTCTCCCCATTATTATTGTATGCCCTGTTGTTATGTTTTTAAAATATTTTAAGTCCTCTGGCAAATGCCAAATAATTTTATTATCTTTTCCTATTATATTATTTTTTGCTTTTGCTACTATTATGCTAAGCATTTTTTATTCCTCCTATTCTGCTACTGGTATTTTTCCTATTTTAATTTCTTTTTGATAGTCATAATCTTGTATTTCAAAATCTTCTACCTTAAACTCATAAAAATCTTTTGTATTATTTTTAATAATTAATTTTGGATGTACATCTAATGGTTTTGCTTCTTCTATCAATTTTTTTACTAGTGGAATATGTCTATCATATATATGACAATCTCCTATATTATGTGTTAAAGTTCCTACTTCTAAACCACTTACTTTAGCAAACATATATTGAAGTGTTGCATATTGCATTACATTCCAACCATTTGCTGTTAACATATCTTGTGAACGTTGATTTAATATTAAATGTAATTTTCCTTCTTTTACAAGCCATTGTGTACCATATGCACAAGGTTCTAATCTCATATCTTTTAATTCTTCATGGTTAAATAAATTAGTCATAATTCTACGGCTTGATAGATCATTTTTTAGTAAATAAAGTACGTAGTCTACTTGATCCATTTTCTTTATTCCTTCTTTTGTTTTAAACTCATATTTTTTACCTAATTGATACCCATATGCTTTACCTATGCTACCATTTTCATCTATCCATTGATCCCATATATGTGAATTTAAATCTTTTACATTATTTGATTTTTTTTGCCATATCCATAATATCTCATCAATTGCTTTATATACTGTTTTAGAATTATTTCTTAGAGTTATCATAGGAAATTCTTTTCCTACATCATATTTATTACTAACCCCAACAATTGAGATATAATTTGCTTCACTTCCATCTTCCCACCTAGTACGTACACCAGTCCCTTCTGATGAATATCCATTTTCTAATATTTCCTTACAAGTTTCTATAAAATTTTTATCTGCTTCTGTCATTTTTTATTCCCCCATTTCTATTATATTTCTTGCCATTTGTACTCCAGCTGCTGATGCCATCATAAGTCCTCTTGTCATACCACCGCCCGTCTCCTATGCAATAAAGATTTTTTATGTTTGTTTCAAAATTTTCATCTATAAATACTTTGTTACTATAGAATTTTATTTCAGGTGCATATAACAAATTATGTGGATCTGCAAAACCTTCTACTACTTTATCCATTGCATCTATAAATCTTAATATATCTGTCATTGTTCTATATCCTATTGCAAATGTAATATCTCCTGGAACTGCTGATTTTAATGTTGGTACAACATCATTATTATCAAGTTCTTCTTGCCAAGTACGTTTTCCTCTTCTAATATCTCCAAGCCTTTGTACTAATATTGCTCCGTTTCCTAATTCATTTAAGTTTTTTGCAACATTTTTACCATATTCTATTGGTTTATTAAAAGGTGTTTTAAAATTATGTGATACTAATATTGCTAAATTTGTATTTGTGCTTTTTTTATCTTTATATGAGTGTCCATTTACTAATGATAAATTATCATCATAAACTTCTTCAGATACAAAACCACTAGGGTTTTGGCAAAAAGTTCTTACTTTATCTCTAAAAGGATATGGTCTTCCAATAAATTTCCCTTCATACAGATATTTATTTACTTCTTTCATTACTTCATCTTTTAATTCATATCTAACACCTATATCTACTGCACCTGGTTCTGTTTTTATATTATATTTTTCACATATATTAGATAACCAATCTGCACCTTTTCTTCCAACTGCTAATACAACTCTCTTAGCAAATAAATCTTCTTTTTCTTCTTTGTTATTTGCAGAATATACTTTGACACCTGTAACTTTTCCATCTTCTATTATTAAATCATCTACTACAGTTTCATATTTCATTATAATTCCATTTTCTTCTAAGAAATCTTGTATCTTCTTATATATCTCGTGGCTTTTTTCAGTACCTAGATGTCTAATCGGAATTCCTATCAAATCTATATCTTCTTTTTTTGCTCTTTTCTTTAATTTTGTTACTTCTTCTTTATATTCTGTTCCTTCTAAATGTTTATCTGCTCCAAATTTTAGATATACATTATCTGCATAATCGATTAATTCTTTTGTTTTTTCTACACCTATATATTTGTGCAAATTTCCACCTACATAAATATCTTCATCTTCTTTATTATATAAAGAAAGTTTGCCATCAGAAAATGCACCTGCTCCTGAAAAACCACTTGTTATATTGCAAAATGGTTTACATTTCATACACTCTCCCTTTTTCTCTACAGGGCAATATCTTTTTTCTACTGGTTTTCCTTCATCAATCAAAACTACATTTTTAGCTTTATTTTTAATCACCAATTCATATGCTAGAAATATTGAGCTAGGTCCCATGCCTACAACTATTAAATCATATTTTGCCATAATGACCACATCCTTTTTTGATATCTTTAACCTCTAAAAGTATATCATATGTTTTTTTTAATTTCTACAAATTTTTAATTTTATTTTTATCAATTTTTGCTTCTTTTAAAATACTAAAAATAGTTGTCCTTTTTATGTCTTTTGTATGTCTTGCAATTGTTATTTTTCCGTGATTTTATTTTATGTTTATATTGATAATGAGCTCCTGTTATCTTATACTTATACCATCCATCATCAAGCAAGATTTTTTCTATTTCTCTAAAAGTCATCTCTCACCTTCTTTCTTGCCCCGCTTTTTTACTTATATTGAAATTTTTTAGAATTAACTTTTGACTTAAAATTCTAAGAAAAAATAATGATTGAATTATATCATAAATTTAGATACAATTCAATCACTTTCGCTCTCCATATTTCGACAAAAAACTTTATTCCCACCACTTTGGAACATATTCTTCTTCGTGTTCTCCTAATTCTTGAATAAAACCATTTTTAAAATCTAATTTATATACATATTCCTCTATTTCTTTCCACTCATTTTTAGTTAATTTTCTATTTATGTCTTTATATTCTTCTTTTTCTTTAGCTAAATAAGTAGGGAAATATTGTGCCATTATACTTACATAATTTTCTTTATTAATATTTTCTTTTAACCATTTTAAGATTTTTTTACTATTTTCTATATGCCCTGGAAGTACTAAATGTCTTACAATCACACCTTTTTCCATAACACCATTTTCATTTATAACTGTTTTTCCAACCTGTTTTTGCATTTCTTTAATTGCATTTGTTGCTATTTCAAAATAATTATCTATTTTAGAATATTTCTTTCCTAATTCATCATAATAATATTTTAAATCTGGCAAATAAATATCTATATATCCATCTAGTATTTTAATTGTTTCTATATTTTCATATCCATTTGTATTATACACTATTGGTAATTTTAGACCTTTTTTTCTGGCTATTTTTATTGCTTCTATTATTTGAATAACATAACTTGTAGGTGTTACTAAATTTATATTTTCCACACCTTTTTCTTGTTGCTCTAAAAATATATTTGCTAAATCTTCTATTGTTATTTCTTTACCTTCCCCTTTTTGACTTATTTCGTAATTTTGACAGAAAACACAGTTTAAATTACAATTTGAGAAAAAAACTGTTCCAGAACCGTTTTTGCCACTAATTATTGGCTCTTCAAAATTATGTGTTGAATATAAGCCTAATTTTATATTTACATTTGACTTACATCTACCGATTCTACCAATTATTCTATTTACTTGGCACATATGTGGGCATAACTTACAACTTTCTAATTCTTCTAACATTTTTCTGCTCTTTCTATTACTAAATTATTGTTTTCATTTTTAATATATATTTTCTTTTTTATAAATCTATCTTTATTATTTTTAACAATTTCTTGTACTTTTGTTTCGCTATCATCTATACCAACTCTTCCTATTTCTTCTTCATTTGTATTTTTTATTACAACACTGTTTTCTTGACTATAATCTTCTAAATATTCTAATATGTCTACTTCATATCCACTTTTGGTTTTTACTATATTTTCTAATAAAAACGAATCTTCTTCTTGGTCTAGTTCTACTTCTGTTGCTATATATTTATTTGTTTCTGAATTATAAATAAAACTCTCATTTCCTTCTTTTGGAAACTGTTTATTAAATTTTTCTCCAAATATTAATTTTGCTTCTTCTTCTATTTCTTCATATGTTACTTCATAATTTTGTAAATTGTTTTTTACAACTTCCCATATCCATTTTTCATCTGCATTATTAATATCTTGGAATTCTGGCAAAGCTTCGCCTGTTACTTCTTTCCACATATATATACTTTTTATTTTTTCTTCTATTTTTCCTATTTCTTCTATGCTTACATTATTATTTTCATTGTTACTTATTCGTATATTTTTATATATTACCATACTTATAAAAATAATTGCTAATATAACTATAATTGCAAGCATTTTACGCATACTAATACCTCCCAAAAAATCTATATTTATTTTAGCACACCATTTTTTTAGTTACAAGAAAAAAAGAAAAAATATGATAATAAAATATCATATTTTTAGTAAGATGTGTCCCAAATTGGACAAAATGTCCAAAATGAAACGTCCCTATTGTAATACTGCTTTTATTCTTCTTACCCCTGATGAGCTTGATTCTTCTTTTTTTATTTTAAATGTTCCAAGTTCACTTGTATTTTTTACATGTGGTCCTCCACATAATTCTTTTGATACATTTCCTATTGTATATACTGTTACTATATCTGGATATTTTTCTATAAACATGCACTCTGCACCTGATTTTATTGCTTCTTCTTTTTTCATTTCTTCTTTTGTTACAGGCAAACCTTCTTTTATCCACTCATTTACTAAATCTTCAATTTTTTTCTTTTCTTCATCTGTTAACTTATGATCACAGTTAAAGTCAAATCTCATTCTGTCTACTGTTATATTTGAGCCTCTTTGATGTGCATCTTTTCCTATTACTTTCTTTATTGCTGCATTTAATAAATGTGTTGCTGTATGATATTTTATTGTTTCTTCTGTTGTTTCTGCTAATCCACCTTTAAATTTTTGTTCCGAACCTGCTCTTGATTTTTCTTGGTGTTTTTTAAATAATTCGTTAAATGCTTTTATATCTATTTCATATCCATTTTCTTTTGCAAGTTCTGCTGTTACTTCTGGTGGAAAACCATATGTGTCATATAATTTAAATACTATTTCTCCTGGTATTATTTTTTCTCCACTTTCTTTATTTTCTAATCTTTCTATTGCTTTTTTGAATTCTTTTTCTCCATTTGATAATGTTTTTACAAATTTATCTTTTTCTTCTATTATTACTTGTTCTATTGTTTCTTTATTTTTTATCAATTCTGGATACATTTCTCCTAAAGCTTTTACATTTATATCTATTAATGTTTTTAACTCACTTAAATCTATTTGTAATTTATTCATATGACGAATCATTCTTCTAATTAATCTTCTTAATACATATCCTCTATCTAGATTACTTGGTCTTCCCCCATCTGCTATTATCATCATACTTGAACGTAAGTGTTCTGCTACTATTCTTCTACTTTCTATATAATCTTCTTTTTGTAATTCTTTTAATTTTTCCATTACATCTGAAAATAATTCTGTATCAAATGGTGTTTCTTTTCCTTCTAATAGCATTGTCATTCTTTCTAATCCGAAGTCCTGTATCTACATTTTTTTGTTCTAATTTTCTATATCCTTTTTCATCTTTAAAATATTCCATAAATACATTATTCCAGATTTCTACATATTTTCCACAATCACAAGAAGGTTGGCAGTCAGGTCCACATTTTGGTTTTCCTGTGTCATAAAACATTTCTGTATCTGGTCCACAAGGTCCTTCTTCTCCTGCTATCCACCAGTTATCGCTTTTTCCATAATAATATATATGACCGTCTAATATTCCTGCTTTTTTCCAAGCAGATGCTGCTACTTCATCTCTTGGGCAGTCTTTATCTCCTGCAAAACATGTTACATATAATTTTTCTACTGGAATTCCTAATTCTTTTGTCAAGAATTCAAAGCTCATTGCTATTGATTCATCTTTAAAGTAGTCTCCTAAAGACCAGTTTCCAAGCATTTCAAAAAATGTTAAATGTCTATTATCTCCAACTTCATCTATATCATTTGTTCTTACACATTTTTGATAATCTGTAAGTCTTTTTCCTTCTGGGTGTTTTTGTCCTAATAAATATGGTACTAATGGTTGCATACCTGCTGTTGTAAATAACACTGAAGGGTCATTTTCTGGTATTAATGGTGCTGATGGAATTATACTATGTCCATGTTTTTCAAAAAATTCTAAATATTTTTTTCTTATTTCTATTGCTTTCATTTTTATCTCCTTAAAATAAAACTCTAACATTAAAATTATACTTTAAAACAAGCAAAAAATCAAGCAAAAATGCTTTAATCTATAAAAATAATTTAATTTATTATGTATAACATTTATTTTTTAGATAAAATTATGATAGAAAAAAACAAGCTAATAATTTTATTTATACTTTAAAATTATTAGTTTGTTTTATTTTATATATCCATTTGTGTCCCTAAAAATGTTGCTGCAGATTGTACTACTTTTTGCTCAACTTCGTTCATCTTTTTATTTGCTTCTTTTGACATTAAAATTACTGTTCCTATTGTATCTCCATTAGAAATTATAGGATAAACAATTTGTGCATTATTTTTTCTGTCTTGATTAGCATTTTTAGTAATTGGCATTGCTATATCACTATTTTCTTTACTATTATAAATTTCTTTATCTTCCATTAATTGTTCAAGTTCTGGACTTATATCTTGCTCTAAAAATTCTTTTTTAGAACCGCCTGATACTGCAATTACTGTATCTTTGTCTGTTATACAAGCAATATGACCTGTTGTTTTAGATAATGTCTCTGCATAACCTGCTGCAAATTCTGATAATTCTCCTATTGGAGAATATTTTTTTAAAATAATTTGACCTTCTCTATCCGTAAAAATTTCTAAAGGTTCACCTTCTTTAATTCTTAATGTTTTTCTAATTTCCTTTGGAATTACAACTCTTCCCAAATCATCTATTCTTCTTACAACTCCAGTTGCTTTCATAATATTCCTCCTTATAGCTTTTTATCTATAATCTTATTATTACAAAAAAGGGGAAATTTATTCATTAATATCTAATTTTTGAAAAATACTTTTTTATATTTCTTTTCCTACAATAACAAATCTACCATCTTTTACGTGATATGAACAAGTTGATAGAGTAATTAATTTTTCGCCATGTATAGCTGAATCTTCTATATTATAAATAGATAATTTTTTTATATTTTCAATATAATTATTATATTCTTCTTTTGTTTTTGGGTTGATAAAAAAGTAATATTTAAAAACATTATCTTGTTTATTATAAACCTTAGATTTAAAAACAGAAATTATTTTATATTTTTCTTCTTCATCTTCGCTAGTGAACAAAATTATAGGATGTTTTTTATAATAATCTTCATCTTCATATTTTAATAATTCTTGGAACATTGTTCCATTATTTAAGTTATGGCCATATATCAATAAGTTATTGCTTTCTATATTCCAATCATAATTTTTATCTAAAAAAATTGCACCATTTTTTGATTTTTCTTTTTTATAATTATGTGTCATATAAAATTCATTATCTTTTCCTTGAACTACTGGATAAGAAATGTTTGTATTTTCTATTTCTAAAAAACCTACTACATCTTGGTTTTCTTGTTTTAAACTTCTTACTTGTAATATTTTTTTAGAACTTTCTTTAGTTACTTTCTTTTCATCTATTTCTATTGTATCTATTATTTTAGTTTCATTAATAGCTTGTTTTTTCCAATAAAGTTCTTTTAATATATATATAATTGAAAAAATTATTAATAAGACTAAAATAATATAAATAATAATTATCATTATTTTTTTCTTTTTTTCCATTTATATAATATTTTAGGATAGACTTTAATTTTTTGTCTATCCTTTTTTATTTTCCTTTTAAATTTTATTTTCTATTTTTATTATTTATTAATACAATAGCACCAGATGAAATTAATAGAGTAATTACAGCTAAACCTAAATAATTTTCTATACCTGTTTTTGGTGTTTCATCTTTTTCTACTTTAGTTGTGTTTTCCACTTTTTCTTCAGTTTCTGTTTCTTCTATTTTACTTAATTTAACAAAAATTGTTGTTTCACTATTTACTGGTTTTGTAAAATCAAATTTGTTTGTAAGTTCTATATTAGTATAAAAACCTTCTACTTCATAACCATTATCTATTTTTATATGTGATTTTAACATTTCTTCTGTTAAATTTTCTCCATTATCTACTGTTATTTTATAAGTTTTATCATTTACAACTATATTTACTATTACTTTTTTGATATCAACATTTGGTGTTGCTTTTTCTGGTATTTTTGATTCTGCTATTACATTATCATTTTTATCAGTTAAAACTACACTACTTCCAGATATAACTACTTTATTTGTTGTATTTTGCGTATTTGTGATTGTAAAGTCTGTAAGATGTCCATTTTCTGCAATATAAATTGTGTTTTCGTTATTATCTGTTAACAAAACACCGTTCATTACTAATGTAGGATTATTTGTTGCAGATGCTCCTTTGTCTATTTCAATTCCATTATTAGAACCTGTTCCATTATATCCTAAATGTAAATTTCTAACTTCTACTTTTCCACCATTTGCTAATACTCCACCATATTTAAAATCTGTTATTGATACATTATCAAGGATAACTGTTGCTCCATCATATGATTGAACTCCATATTTAGGTCCATTTCTTAATTTAATATTTTTTAGTGTTAATTTTCCATCTGATAATTGTGCTGTAAACATTGTTTGATTTCCAGATGTTGAAGTCCAACTTTCTGCTCCTATCACACTATGCCCATTTCCATCTATTGTAAGTTCTTTTTGTATTACTATTGGTTTTGTTACAGTTATATCATTTTCTAGTGTTATTGTTTCACCAGAATTACTACTAGATACAGCACTGTTTAATGACTCTTCATCTTTTACTGAAGTTGCTGCATCACTTAAAGTTGGTATTGCAAATAAACCTGCAATCATAATTGTAAAAAATAATATAAATTTTTTTGTTTTTTTCATTTTCTTTACCTCCTTTTCTTATTTTTCTACATTTTTAATTTTTTATTTAACAAATTTTTTCCAAAAAAATCACAGGACTTAAAATCCCGCGTTTTTTCTTTTTGGTAAACATTTACCAAAAATATTTTAATTTTTTTCTTGTTTTTTATTGACAAATTGCTTTTAACACATTATAATAAATATTGTCGTAAGAAAAACCAATTCTTTTTATGCAGATGTGGCGGAATTGGTAGACGCACAGGACTTAAAATCCTGCGGTTGAATAAACCGTGCCGGTTCGATTCCGGCCATCTGCACCAATGATGTATCTGTTAGAACTAATATAGCAGAAGACGTAAAATCAATCAGTAAAATGATTGATTTTTTCTTT
>CALYBF010000031.1 GCA_944393755.1 uncultured Clostridia bacterium
TGATTTTAAAACTGTTTCTTTAAATATTATTCATCTTCTAATGTTTCATCATATTCAAATTCATAATCTGTATCATAATTTGTAATTTTATTTTCTTGATTACTTTGTGTTATTTTCTTTGTACTTTCATCTATTTTTCTTTCTATTTCCTTTTTATCGTCTTGTTGCTTTTTCATATTTTTATCATGTTTTTTTTGCATTTCCTTTAAAATTTGGTTTGTTTGCTCTTTTTTGTTTTGTATGCATCTATTCATAATATTATTTGTTTTTTCTATTAAATCTGGTACGTAGTCTAGTAATTTATCTAATGAAGAGCTATGATTTACAGGTAATAATTTAACATTATTAGGTTGTATTACTAAAAACGCAATTGGGTTAATTGTAACACCGAGCACCAGATCCCCCACCAAATGGTAATCTATATTGTATTTCTTCTTCTTTTTCCTTTTTACTATATTCATCTACTGTCTCTCCACTAAACTCACTTCCACCTGCCGCAAAACCGAATGATACTTTTGATATTGGTATTATAACAATATTATTTGATGTTTCTATTGGCTCTCCTATTATAGTATTTACATCTACCATATCTTGTATACTATTCATAGCTGTAAGCATAAGACCTTCTATTGGATGTTCGCTCATTTCTATCCTCTCCTTCTTTTTTATTTAAGATATATATTATATTTATAATATGTATCATTTTTATTTGAAATATACCTGAAAATTCTATATTTAACATATTTTTATTTAAAAATACCGGTTTTATATCATATTTTTGTTTTTTATAATTTTCCACTTTATTTCTTAATAAAAATGATATTAATGTGCTAATAAAAGGAATTATCATTGCTGTTACCACTGCGTTTTCTGTTCCTAATTCTATTTTTAGATTAAATTTTTCTATTAATATTTTTATAGTTTTAGATATCTTTTTTAGTTTACTTGAAGTTATTTCCTTTTTTATTTTTTTAACATCAATTTTTCCAATCTCTTTTCTTATTTTTTCTTTTAATTTTACATTTGATTTAAACTTATTTAATTTTTCTTCTGTTATTTGTATTTTTATAATTGGTAAATTCTTTAAAATACATAATTTAAATAATATATAATAATTATTATTTGTATGTTTTTTATTTATTGTATTTGCATTAAAACTATATTTAAAATTTTCTATTTCAATTCTTATTTTTGAAAATATTATTAATATTACACTTAATAATGAAAATACCAAAATACTTATTAATATAAAAAGAAAAACCAATATTCTCCCCCCTTTAGAGGTTTTATATTAGTTTTTCCAATTTTTTCTTTTTTAATCATTTTTTATAGATTTTATTTATTTACTACTTTTTTATCAGATTTTTTTACTAAAATATCTCCAAATAATTTTTCTTGGTCTGTTTCAACTTTACTTCTTCTAGATAATTCAAGAAGTCCTGAAAATGCTGTTACTACTTCTTGTTTATTATGTTTTTTAATTGAAAACAATTTATTAAATATAAATTGTTTTTGCTTAATTAAAACTTTAAACATTTGCCTTACTTTACTTGCTACTGTATAATTATCTGTAATAGCAATTTTCTCAATGTTTTTAGCATTTTGATTTATTTTACTTGCATTTTTTTCTATTACATTTTTATAAATATCTGGTATTACATTTTTATCATAATCTTTTTCTATTTTTTGTTTTGGAAGCTTAATTTCTTCTGGTTGTTTAAAATATCTATTTTGGTATTCTAAATAATTTTGTTTTAATATTTTACTTATTTCTTTGAACTTTTTATATTCTATTATTCTTCTAATTAGTTCATCTTCTGTTATTTCTTCTTCATCATCTTCTTGTTTTGGAAGTAGATTTTTCGATTTTAAATACAATAATGTAGTTGCCATTACTAAAAATTCACTTGCTATTTCTAAATTCATTTTTTCTTGTTCTTTTAAATAATCAACATATTGGTCTGTTATTTCACTTAAATTTATATCATAAATATTCATTTTGTTTTTTTCTATTAAATGACACAATAAATCTAGTGGTCCTTCAAAATTATCTATTTTTACTGCATATTTATTTGTTTCTAGTGTAAGTATTGGCATTGTTTATTCCTCCATTGCATTATTTATATTATCTTTCTTATATCCTTTTTTTAATAAAAATTGAACAATTTCTTCTTGTTCCATAGTTGTAGATTTTTTATATATTATGTTTCTTGCAGATTTCATTTCATATTCTTCTAATTCTTCTTTATTTTCGTGCATATAATCTTCTATATCATTTTTATTAAGTCCTTTTGACATTAATTTATATTTTATTTCCTTTATGGACATATTTTTTAAAACCATAAAATTGTTTACAGTTTTTTCTATATATTCTTTATCATTAATATATCCTGCTTCTTTTAAATATTCGATTATATCTTCTAACATATTTTCTTCTATATCTTTTTGGAACTTTGTTCTTACTTCTTGTTCTGTTCTTTTTTTATATAAAATATATCTTAATACTTTTGTTTTTCCTTTATCAAATTCTTCTACTGTATACATTTTTACCTCTTTTCTTTTTAAATATTTTACTATAAAGAAAATGAAATATCAAGGAATAACTTAAATTTAAATAAAATATATATTTTTCATTTCACTTCTAACCAATAGCATTATCACTACTTAAAAAATTCATAACCAAATCTATAATTATTTCTTTTTCTTTAGGGTTGGACTCAGCAATAAGTAATGTTAATGCAACTAATGTATTATTATCTATTGTTTGTTCTCCATTTTTATATAAGATGCCATAGAAACTTAAGAAATATATAAATAATGTTGCTGCTATTCTTTTATTTCCATCTGCAAACACGTGATTTTTGACTACTAAATATAAAAAGTTTGCACCTTTTTCTTCTATACTTCTATATACATCTTCTCCACCAAATGTTTGATAAATATTTCCTATAATTGACTCCAATCCTTTATTTCTTTCTACTGCAAATAATTCGCTTTCTTCATTAAACTTAAGTTTATTAATAATAGCTATACAATCTTCATATTTTATTTCTCTTTCGTCTATATTTCCCTTTACTTTTTTTAATTTCTTATGGTCATAATCATCTAATATGTTTAATGCTTTTGAGTAACTTCCAATTACTTTTAATATTTCTTTTGCGTCATTTCCTTCTAATCTTTCATCAATTCTATTTGCTATATCTATTAATTTTATTGTTTTTTCTAAATATTCTAATCTTTTTTGATTTACAGCATAACCTTTTAACATATAGTCTTTTAAAACTTTATTTGCCCATTGTCTAAATTTTGTACCTTCTTTTGATCGTACTCTATATCCCACTGATATAATTACATCCAAATTATAATATTCTATATTCCTTGTAACCGTTCTCCCACTTTCGTTTTGAACTGTTGCAAAATTTGCAACAGTTGAATTTCTGTCTAATTCACCTTCTTTATAAATATTATTTATGTGTCTTGATAAAACAGATTTATCTCTATTAAATAATTCTGTCATTTGTTCAAGATTTAACCACACTGTTTCATCTTTTAAATTTACCTCTAATTTTACTCCTTGATTTTCAAATAAAATAATTTCGTTCTTTTTTTCTTCCATAATACAACACTCCTTTTTTTTATTTAATAATTTAATTTAACCCTTTTTAACTTGTTGTCTGTATTTTACTATTTATTCAATATTTTGTCAACAGTTTTATTTACTTTTTTATAAATTTTTCTTTGGAAATAAAAAAGAGCTAATTAGATAAAACATTTATCTAATTTAGCCCCTATTCTTTATTTTTTCTTTAATTATTCTTCGTCTTCGTCATCTTCTTTACTTGGTAAATCTTCACCTAAACTTTGTTCAAAAGCCTTAGCAAAATTGTCTCTTACTTTTGATTCTATTTCATCTAAAACTTCTGGATTTTCTTTTAAATATTTTTTAACATTTTCTCTTCCTTGACCAATTCTTTCACCATTATAACTAAACCAAGAACCTGCTTTTTCAACTATATCTAAGTTTACAGCCATATCTAAAATATTTCCTTCTTTAGAAATACCTTGTCCATAAACTACATCAAATTCTGCTTCTCTAAATGGTGGTGCAACTTTATTTTTAACAACTTTAACACGTACTCTATTTCCTTTTATTTCTCCGTCTTGTTTAATATTTTCTATTTTTCTAATATCCATTCTGACAGAAGCATAGAATTTTAAAGCACGTCCACCTGTTGTTGTTTCTGGGTTTCCAAACATAACTCCTATTTTTTCTCTTAACTGATTTATAAATATTAAAACTGTTTTAGATTTATTAATAGCTCCAGCAAGTTTTCTTAATGCTTGAGACATAAGTCTTGCTTGAAGTCCCATATGAGAGTCTCCCATATCTCCGTCTATTTCAGCTTTTGGAACTAAAGCTGCAACAGAGTCAACTACTACTACATCTAAAGCCCCACTTCTAATTAAACTTTCTGTAATTTCTAATGCTTGTTCTCCTGTATCTGGTTGTGAAACTATTAAATTATCAATATCAACGCCTAACTTTTTAGCATAAACTGGATCTAATGCGTGTTCTGCATCAATAAAAGCTGCTTCTCCACCCATTTTTTGTGCTTCTGCAATTATGTGTAATGCTAAAGTTGTCTTACCAGAAGATTCTGGTCCATATACTTCTATAATTCTACCTCTTGGAACTCCGCCTATACCTAAAGCTATATCTAAGCTTAAAGCTCCTGTTGGTATTGCTTCTATTTCCATAGCTTTAAAATCTCCAAGTTTCATTACTGAACCTTTTCCAAATTGTTTTTCGATTTGGCTCATAGCCACTTCTAATGCTTTTTTCTTTTCTGTATTTTCTTCCATAATATTCCTCCTTAAATTAATTGAACTTTTGTTTGATATACACATTATATACCAAATTTTTGTTTTGTCAACTATTTTTTGTAATTTTTTTATATTTTATTTATACCAGCCTTCAATTCCATAAAATTGATTAAACCAATTTGGTGTTATATCTCCTACTAAACCTGAATTGTAAGCAATTGTATATTTGTTGTTATATAAACTTATATATGGCATATCAGTTTTATAAATCTCGGCTAATCTTTTGTAATCTTCTTTTAATATATTTTCATCTGTTGTATTTTTAGTTTCATTTAATAAATTATTAACTTCTTCATTTGGATAATTTGCAATATTATTACTTCCAAAAAAAATGTCTAAATTAGGACTTGGTGATAATGTCATAGAACATAAAGCAATATCAAAATTTCTAGTGTTTATAGAATTATTATACTGTTCATCAGATGCTTGAATTATATTTATTATTATGCCTTGTGCCCCTAATTGGCTTTTAATATTTTCAGCAACTGCAACTTTATTTGCATCACTTGCTCTTACTAATAAATTCAGTTCTAGCCTTACTGTTTTTCTATTTTCTGTTTTCTGCCAAGAACCTTTTCTTAAAGACCATCCTGCATCTGTTAATTCTTTTTTTGCTTGTTCTACATTATAGCCACTACTTGCATCTTGCTCTTGGTATAACCAATTACCATAATCAATTGGGAAACTACTTGTAAAACATTTGCCCCCTAAAGAATTAGAATTAATATTTTCTTTATCTATAGAATATGAAATTGCTTTTCTTACTTCTTGCCTACTAACTAAATTATTTCCAAAGTTAAATGCTAAAAATGTATGCTCTCTTCCTTTTATCTCTTTTGGTGTATAACCTATTGTTCCTATATATTCTTGTATTCTATCATTATCTGTTGCAATTAAATCAATTCCTCCAACTTTAAAACTATTATATAATTCTCCTATTGAAGAATATAGATTAACAGTAATTGTTTCTATTATACTATCTTTTTCTTTATTCCAATAACTTGAATTTTTAGATAATGTAATATAAGAACTTTGTACATCTGTTATTTTAAACATACCTGTTCCTACCGGAGAAGTATTTTTAGTCGTTGTTGTAAAATCTTCATTTTCATAATAGCTACTAGATAGTATAGGAAATGTTAGATTATATTCAAAAAATGGAATATCACTATCTAAATTTATTCTTAATGTATAATCATCTATAATATCTACCCCTGTTACATTTTGAACATTTGCAGAATAAATTGTACTTGTGTCTTTTAGCCTATCAATCGTAAATTTTACATCTTGTGCCATAAAAACTTGTCCGTCAGACCATCTAACATTTTCTCTTAATTTAATTAGATATGAATTACCACTCTCTTTTGCCCACTCTGATGCAAGACAAGGTATTGCTTTATAATCTGAGCTTAAATCAACTAATGGTTCATAGATTAATTTTGTAATACTTTGTACATTTTTATTGTTACTAAGAATTGGGTTTATTGTATCTAAACCTGCTATACCAAGTTTTATTTCTTTTACTCTATCATCTTGATTGCTTGCTGTATATTCTTCCTCTTGTTTTTTTACTTCTTCATCTTGTCTAATTATATATAGAGCAAAAACTAAAATAATTATAATAAAAACTATAAATATATATTTGATCCAATTTGATTTCATAATTCACCTCATACAAGTAATATAATACATTAATTCTTAAAAAAATTCAAGCAATATTGAAATTTCGAAAAATATTTTTTTAATTTACTTGTTTTTTCTTTCTTTATTTTGATTCTCTCTCACACAAAAACAGACTGTTACTCACAGCCTGTTAATTTTTTATTTTTTAAGTTCTTGATTCTACAATTAGTTTTATACCAGTTCTATCTTCCCCTTCAACTTCCACCTCTGCAAATGCTGGTATACAAACTAGATCAACTCCTGAAGGTGCTACAAAACCTCTTGCTATTGCTACAGCTTTTACTGCTTGATTTAATGCTCCTGCTCCAATTGCTTGCATCTCTGCTTTGTTTGATTCTTTTACCAAACCAGCTATTGCTCCTGCTACTGAATTTGGGTTTGATTTTGATGAAATTTTTAAAACTTCCATTTCCTTTGCCTCCTATAATTTTATTTTTGTTGTTGCAACTTTTACATTTTGTATTTTACAATATCTGGAAATAAATGTAAATAGTTTTCTGGAAATTTCTGGAAGTTTTCATCGCAATAAATGACATTATTCGACAAATTAAAATTATTTAGTTATTCTTTTTATTTCTTTTACTTTATTTGTACTATTATCTACATCAAATATAACTCCGCTTAATATACACTCACCTTCTGCAATTTTATATCTTTCAGGAAGAGTTGTTTCAAATCTTTTTAAAGATGCTTTTATATCCATACCAATAACAGAATTTTTAGGACCTGTCATACCTATATCTGTAATATATCCTGTACCTTTTTCTAATATCTTTTCATCTGCTGTTTGCACATGTGTATGTGTACCGAAAATTGCTGTTACTTTTCCGTCTAAATAATAACCAAGTGCAATTTTTTCAGCTGTTGCCTCTGCGTGAAAGTCTATTATTATTATATCTGTCTTATCTTTTAATTTTTCTACTAAATCTTTTGCAATTAAAAATGGGTTTTCTGATAATACATTTACATCTACTCTACCAATTAAATTTATGACTGCTATTTTTTTACCTAGACTTTCGTAAATACCATATCCTTTTCCTGGCACTCCTTCACAATAATTTGCAGGTCTTATAATTTTAGAATTATTTATAAATTTAAAAATATCTTTTTTTCCCCAAGTATGATTTCCCATAGTAATTACATCTACTTTTTCTTCTATAATATCTTTAAAATTCTTTTCTGTAATTCCCATACCTTCTCCTGCATTTTCGGCATTTACAATCACAAAATCAATTTTCTCTTCTTCTATTATTTTATTTAATTCTTGTTTTAATTTTCTAACCCCTGAATTTCCTACTAAATCTCCTATTGCTAATATTTTCACTATAATTCCCTCTTTCTTATTTTTTCACACTATCTATAATACTACAAATTTAAGAAAAAATCAAATTTAATAAATTTTACATAATTGACTTTTTATATAATATATGTTACACTTTTAACTATAAAAAATCGCTGAAAGGAGAAGAATATGTAAACAAAGGTTTACTATAGCAATTGCTATTCTTCCAACTACTTAATAGTCTAATCTGTTTTAAGGAGTTAATAATGATGAGATATAATATTTCTAAAGGTTATTCTCAAAAACTTTCGGTTGGTAGAATTACAATTTACACAGATTTGTGTACTGGAATTACATATCTTGCATATCATCATTTTTTATCTAGTAGTTTTACTCCAATGGTAAACACTGACGGGTCTTATGTTACTCAATATAAGCACGAACGTTTTGGGTTTGAACTTCTAGATGACACTCTTCTTAAGCATATGCCAATACTTGGACAAGAGTCTCATTCAAGAATATCATATTATCGTGAATGGGGTACTGGAGTAATATATGTTTTGCGTAACAGTTTTCTAACTGCTAATCTTACTCCATTAGTTAAGGAAGATGGCACATATCTTTCTTTTGAAGAGTGGGAAGATATGCATAGTATTGAGCAACCAAGTTTCTAAACTTAGAAGACTTCTTAATAAATCTATGAAGTGGTTTTTTCAAGGATATTATTTTTAAAGAATAATATCCTTGTTTTTACGCTAAAAAAGAGAGGTTTCCCTCTCTTTCCTATTTTGCATAATCAACTATTCTTGTTTCTCTAATAACATTTACTTTAATTTGTCCTGGATAATCCATTTCAGATTCTATTCTTTTTGCAACATCTCTTGCTAAAATTGTCATTTGATCATCAGATATTTTTTCTGGTTTAACAACAATTCTTATTTCACGACCAGCTTGTATTGCAAAAGATTTTTCAACTCCGTCAAATGAGTCTGCAATTTCCTCTAAGTTTTGTAACCTCTTAATGTAAGCTTCTAGAGTTTCTCTTCTAGCTCCTGGTCTTGAAGCTGATATTGCATCTGCTGCTTGTACTAAAACTGCTTCTAAGGTTTGTGGTTCAACATCACCATGATGTGCTTCAACTGCATTTATAACAAGTGGGTTTTCTTTGTATTTTTTTAGAACTTCTACACCTATTTCTACGTGTGTTCCTTCCATATCGTGGTCTAAAGCTTTTCCAATATCGTGTAATAACCCAGCTCTTCTTGCAAGTTTAGTATCTAAGCCTAATTCGTCTGCCATTATTCTTGCTAAATTAGATACTTCAATTGAGTGATTTAATACATTTTGACCATAAGAAGTTCTATATTTTAATTTTCCAATTAATTTTACTATATCTGGATGAAGTCCTATAACACCTGTTTCTAGAACAGCTCTTTCTCCTTCTTCTTTAATAGTATTTTCAACTTCTTCTTTGGCTTTTTCAACCATTTCTTCGATTTTAGCTGGATGTATTCTTCCATCATCAATCAATTTCTCTAATGCAATTTTTGCAACTTCTCTTCTTAATGGATCAAATCCTGATAATACCACTGCTTCTGGTGTGTCATCAATTATCAAATCAATTCCTGTTAATGTTTCTAATGCTTTTATATTTCTACCTTCTCTACCTATAATTCTTCCTTTCATTTCATCATTTGGAAGTGCTACAATTGATACTGTAGTTTCTTGAGAATGGTCTGCAGCACATTTTTGTATTGCGTAAGAAAGCATTTCTTTTGCGTCTTTTGTTATTGTTTCCTTTGCTTTTTGGTCTTGCTCTCTTATTAATGCTGCTTTTTCTGCGACTAATTCTTTTTCCATTTCAGATAATAATCTTTGTTTTGCTTCTTCTTTGCTTAATGATGCAATTTTTTGCAATTCAACCATTTCTTGTTCGTGTAATTTTTCTAATTCTTCTTTTTGTTTTTCGATATCTTGTAATTCTCTTTCTAATTCTTGTTCTCTTTTTTCGAAATTATCTGAACGTTTTTCTAGATTTTCTTCTTTTTGAATTAATCTTGCTTCTTGTTTTTGTATTTCGCCTCTTCTTTCTTTAATCTCTTGGTCTAATTCTTTACGACTAGCCATTATCTCTTCTTTAGCTTTAAAAATTTCTTCTTTTTTTAGATTTTCTGCTTCTATTTTTGCTAAATCAACTAATCTTTTTGCTTCACTTTCAGCACCTTGTATTTTAGACTCTGCAACTTTTTTTCTGTACGCCATACCAATTGGTATACCAATTGCTAGTGAGATTAAGACAGAAGCGATTACGATTACGATTGTCATAATCAATACACCTCTTTCTTTTATTAAATTTTCAATGTTCGAATAAAATATATGTAATCTTTTTTACTAAAAATATATTTTTTCCTACATATTATATTTTAACTTTAAACTCTTAAACTGTCAAGTGGTTTTGAAGTTAAATTTTTTCAACAGCTTAAATGAGATAAATGGGGACACCCATATTTTGTCTCATTTAAATTTATTTATATTATATTAATAAATTGTTAATTCCTATCTTAAAGGAGTTTTTTCTAAAAATGAGATAAAATATGGGTGTCCCCATTTATCTTTTTTCTTTTCTTTATTTCATCAAAATATAATATTATAACAGAGTTATTTATTTTTCACTTTATATATAGATACTATTGGGTCTTCTTTTTTTAGTCCATATCCCATTTGCTGTGAAGCTGCTCTGCACCCATATTGACATATATCTTTTTTGTTGCAATCTTTACAAAATACTGCTTCAATTTTTGCCCATTGTTTTAGTTTATCTGATTTTAAAATATCTATCATTTTATTATCAAATATATTTCCTATTACTTCTGGTGAATGATTGCAATATCTAATGTTTCCATCTCTTGTCAAAGTAAATCTTCTATTTAAGTTATTAACTCCACAATTTGAAAATACTATGTTAGGATAGTCATCTGGATCTAACACACAATGTGGCGTACACACTAAAGAATATAATTTCAAATTATGTTTTTCAGCAAATTTTTGACACTCTTTATATGCATTTTGTAAATCATCAAGATTAGCTAAAATATCATTATATTCATTACAACCGTTTCCACCAATATTATATCTATTAATCATTATTCTTTTTATACCCAAACTATGTATAAATTCTAATGTTTTTTCTATATCTTTAACATTATATTTAGTTATAACTATTGGAGCAACTACCTCTATACCATTATTAATAATTTCTTTAATAGCTTTTATAGTTTTATCAAAAGAACCTTTTATTCCATTTATATTTTCGTGAATTTCTTTACTGTATGAATTTATTGTTATTTCAATTAAATCAACTTTTAATTTTGCTAATAATTTTATTTTTTCACTATCAAGTAAAGTTGCATTTGTAATAATGGTAACTCTTTTATTTCTAGCTTTAACATACATAATACAGTCTAATAATTCTTGGAAATTCATTGTTGGTTCTCCACCGTGAAAAAGTTATTTCATCACATTTCACATATTTTATAAATTGTTTTAATGTTTTTTTAGGATTATATTTTTCAATATCTACTGTATTATCATTTTCTTTTTTCCAGTAATTATAACAATATCTACATTTCAAATTACATAAAGTAGTCATTTCATATATTACTCCGGGCAATTTAACCTTTTTAAACATCTTTTTCTCCTTGATTTGTCATTTTTTCTTTATTTACTTCTTCTTTTTTCTTTTTAGATTTTTTCTTTTTTATTATTATATATGAGACAACTGCAATCACAAGAACAATAGGTACTACTATTATAAATACTTTTTCTAAATTTATAGAATTAGATGCTGAAGGGCCAGCTGAATAACAAGTAATGTATGGGGTAAATTCTGTATTTATAGAGTTAGATGTTGAAGGTGCAGTTGAATAACAAGTAGTTTGTACCAAGTTATCTGTTGCTTGAACACTATTTTGGAATAGATACCCTACATTAACAAATAGGAAACTCATTATTATCCTTGAAATATTAGTCATAGCAATTTTAAATTTCAAAAATCTTTTTTTCATAACAATCCCCACCTTTTTACTTTCTATTATAATAATAACATTTTTTATATTATTTTTAGAAATGTGCCGCCATTGCACAAACCATTACTTTTAAAAATCTTAATATTAATAATTATTTTTATCTATTTTCTTCTTCTTTTTTCTTTTTAGATTTTTTCTTTTTTATTATTATATATGAGACAACTACAATCACAAGAACAATAGGTACTACTATTATAAATACTTTTTCTAAATTTATAGAATTAGATGCTGAAGGGGCAGTCGCATAAGGTGCAGTTGAATAACAAGTTGGTTTATTAATAACAGTAGTATCTGAAGCTTTTATCGCTAATACAGTATTTCGGAATAGATACCCCAAATTAACAAATAGGAAACTCATTATTATCCTTGAAATATTAGTCATAGCAATTTTAAATTTCAAAAATCTTTTTTTCATAACAAACACCACCTTTTTACTTTCTATTATAATAATAACATTTTTTTACATTTTTGTATA
>CALYBF010000032.1 GCA_944393755.1 uncultured Clostridia bacterium
TATTTTTTTGATTTTTTCAATTGTTTTTTGATTTTAAAGATAAAATTTACTTATAAAACGATTCATCAAGTCTATCCCAAAATACACACCGCTTTTAATTTCTTTTTTTGGAAATAAATTTAGACTAAAATCTTTGAAAAAATTAAAACAATTCAATTATAACACATCATTTTTAAAAAGTTTGTCGAAACCTGTCGAAAATAAAAATTTTTTTTAAAATAACTTTAATTTTTTAATATAAAACAAAAACTTACTTCTTTTTCCTAATAGATGTGTCCCAAATTGGACAAAATGTCCTATTAGGGACGTTTCATTTTGGACATTTTGTCCAATTAGAAACGTCCCCAATACTAAAACATCTTTAAAAACTCTTTAATATTTTTGATAAGCTCTTTTTCAGTTTGTTTTTTCAAGAATAAAGTAATATAAGGCTCTATAGCATCTGAAAACTTAATATCTGTGCCATATTTTTTAATAAGAGAAGAGATAACATTTAGGTTAAACTTATCTTTTTCAAAATAAAACACGACATTTTGAGAGCCAGTTTTTCTATTCTTCTTCTCTGTAATTTTAATAACTGGAGTATTTCTACATAGTTGTTTTATCCTTGCAATTTCCAATAAATTATTTAATTCATCAGGCATATTTCCAAACCTATCTATAATCTCATCAACAACATTTGAAATATCTTCTTCAGTCCTACATAGAGCAATTTTTTGATAAATATCAATTTTCTCGCTACTATCTTCTATATATGTATCTGGAATATAACTTGAAATATCAATATCAATTTGAATATCTCTTTCTTCAGCTGTTTTTATTCCTTTAGTTTCTTTCACAACTTGGTCTAATAGCTCACAATAAGTATCATAACCAACTTGTTCTAGATGTCCTGATTGAATTTCACCGAAGTAGACTTCCAGCACCACGAATTTCCAAGTCTCTCATAGCAATTTTAAAGCCAGAACCAAATTCAGTAAATTCTTTTATAGCTTTCAGTCTTTTATCTGCAACTTCTGATAATAATTTATCTCTTTTATATGTGATATATGCATATGCTTGTCTTTCTGCTCTTCCGACTCTACCACGTATTTGATATAATTGTGCAAGTCCCATCCTATCTGCATTTTCAACAATTATAGTATTCGCATTTGGAATATCAATACCAGATTCAAGAATTGTAGTACAAACTAAAACATTTGACTTACCCTCAACAAACTCTTGCATAATATCTTCTATTCTACTACCAGTCATTTGTCCGTGTGCGAAAACAACATCTGCCTCTGGCACTAGTTCTGAAATTTCATCTGCTTTTCTTTCTATATTTTCCACTCTATTAAAAATATAAAATACCTGTCCACCTCTTTCAAGTTCTCTAATAATTGCTTCTCTTACAACTTCTTTATCATATTCTAATACATAAGTTTGAACTGGTTTTCTATTATAAGGTGGTTCATAAATAACTGACATATCACGAATACCTACAATTGACATATGCATTGTTCTAGGTATTGGAGTTGCTGTCATTGTTAGAACATCTATACTCATTTTCATTTGTTTTATTTTTTCTTTTGCCTTGACTCCAAACCTATGCTCTTCATCAATTATAAGCAAACCTAAATCTTTAAATAAAACATCGTTTCCAAGTATTCTATGAGTACCAATTAAAATATCTACTTCTCCAAGTTTTAATTTTCTTATTACTTCCATTTGATATTTTCTAGTTTTAAACCTATTTAAAATTTCAACTCTAACAGGAAAATCTTTCATTCTCTTTTTAAATTCTTGGTATTGTTGCTCTGCAAGAACTGTTGTCGGAGCTAAGTATGCTACTTGTTTTCCGTCCATTACTGCTTTAAAAGCTGCCCTCATAGCTACTTCTGTTTTACCATATCCAACATCACCACAAAGTAATCTATCCATAGGTCTTGGTTTTTCCATATCACTTTTTACTTCTTCAATACATCTTAATTGGTCGTCAGTTTCTTGATATGGGAATTTATCTTCAAACTCTTTTTGCCAAGGAGTATCTTTACTAAACGCAAAACCAACTGCATTTTCTCTTTTCGCATATAATTCTATTAATTCTTCTGCAACTTCTCTTAAATTGTTTTTAACTTTTGCTTTAGCTTTTTCCCAATCTCTAGTTCCTAATTTATTTATTTTAGGTTTAATTCTATCTCCACCAACATATTTTCTGACACTATCTAAGTCAGATGTTGGAACATATAAAATTGCATCATCTGCATATTTTATTTTAATATAATCTTTAACAATTCCGTCTGCTTCTAATGTATTTACACCAATGTAAATACCTATACCATATCTTTTATGAACTACATAATCTCCTTGTTTTAAATCTGCAAATACAACTTTTTCTCCTTCTTTAAATGCTGTATTTGTAATTCTTCTTCTCTTTCTCTCTCCACTAATTAGCTCATCTGCTACTATTACTATTTGGTTTATATCATAATTTTTAAAACCTGAAGATAATGTTCCAACAGATATTGTAACAACGTTTTCTCTAGATTTTACAATTATTGTTTGGTTTAATTTTTCTTCAATTTTACAAGGAATTTCTTTATCTTCTAATAATGTTTTTAATTTTTTTGCCTTTTCTTTTGTTTCTATTAAGATATATACACTTTTATTTTTTCTCAAAAAAGTTTTTAAATCTTTAAATAAAGTCTCAATTTCGCTTTTATAATAATTTATATTTTTATAATCAAATTTATATTTTTCACAATCTATCTTTAAAGAATTGTCTTCTTTTTCTACATACACTAATTGTTTTTTATCTAATATTTCTTCTATATTATTAAAGTCTAATTCATTATTTATTGCTTCTGGTACTTCTTTTTCCTTTGATATTAAACTTTCTATTAAATTTTCTCTATCTTTTTTAATATTTATAGAACGCGCCTTTATTTTTGATATTTCATCTAAAAATATTACATAATTTGAGTTCAAATACTCTAAAACACTTTCACTATGTTCATAAAAACAATCAAAATATTTGTCTATTTTAGATGTATAATTTCCTATTTTTATTTGTTCTATATCTTCTTCTATTATTTCTTGATTAGAATTAAGTTCATATTTTTTTCTTATTATTTTACATACTTCATCTAGTTTTTTCTCTAGTATATATTCGTTTGCAGGATATATTGTTACTTCTTGTTTATTTGAAATAGACCTTTGGCTTTCTATATTAAATTCTCTAATTGAATCTATTTCATCTCCCCAAAATTCTACTCTTATTCCTGTTTTTTGGTTTATTGATATATCTACAATGTCTCCCCTTACACTAAATTGCCCTCTTCCGTCTATTAAGTCATATCTTACATAGCCTAAATCTACTAATTTCTTTTTAATATCTTCTAAATTATAAATATCTCCTACTTTAAATTTTATCTCATTTTTATATAATGTGTTTTTTGAAGGTAATTTTTGTGATACTGCTTCTATTGTTGTTACAACTATTTGACTTCTCTTATTTTTAATTTTGTTTAAAGCTTCTATTCTTTCATATAAATTTTCTTTACTTTCTGCTACATAGTCATATGTTACTACTTCTTTTTTTGGGAAATATACAACATTTTCTGTAAAATATTTTATATCTTGATATATTCTTTTTGCTTGTATTTCATTATATGTTAAAACACATATTGGTTTTTTAGTATATTCATATACAGATGTAAGTACTTCTACCATACCAACGTCATTTAAGCCCGATATTGCTATCGGACTTTTTTTATTTTCTATATTACTTGTTAGTTTAACAAAGTTTGAACTTTTACCAAGCTCTCCTAATATTGTATTCATTTACTTTCTCCTGCTAATTTTTAAGCATTTTCTGTTTGTTTTTCTTCTTTTTCTGGTTGCTTTTTATTTTCTTTTGCTATAAATCTTAACATACCTGCACAAGATATTATGAAACAAACACCTGCTACTAAGTTTACAATACTTATAAATATATTTGTAAGATTAAAGTTTAAAATGTAAATAGCTCCAAGTATAATTCCTATTATAGGCCCTGCTTTCTTCTTTTTTAGAGAAAATCCCATAAAAATTATAACTAATGCTAATACTATTAATGCTACGAGTGATGTTATCAATTTATATAAATATGTATATGCAAATGGTCTTAACCCTACTACATTAATTAATGATAAAGTGTGTAATACTAAAAAAATAACTCCCCATAATACTACAACTGATTTATACCTTTTTTCGTTCATCTGTATCTCTCCCTTCTTTCGTATATATATGTTATAGCAAATTTTTCTTTATTTGTCAATTGTTGACAGATTTTTTCTAAAAATATATAATCTAGAAAAACAAACAAAATAAAGGTGATTTATTTGAAAAATTTTATAAAATTTCTTTTTTGTAAACTATTATTTAGAGTTAAATATTATAATTTAGAAAACTTAGAAATATATAATAAATTTTTGATTTGCCCTAATCACTCTACTATATTTGACCCTTTTTTTATATATCCTATGATAGATAATTTATTTATTATGGCAAAATCAGAAATTTTTAAAAATAAATTGTTTTCAAAGATTTTAAAACATTATAATGTTTTTCCTGTAAATAGAAATAAAGTTGATATTAATAGTCTTTTAAAATCATTTTCTGTTTTTAAGCACAATAATAGTTGTAAGCTCTTGATTTTTCCAGAAGGTGGAGTTATTAAAAATAAAGATGATATTGGTAAGAAATATCACAATGGGCCTACTTTTATATCATCTAAATTACATATTCCAATTGTTCCTGTTTTTATTACAAGAAGACCTAGATTTTTCTCAAAAGTAGATGTTATTTTAGGAACTCCATATTTTGTAGACAATAATTTAAAAGATAAAGCTGAACTTAAACAACAATCAAAAAATTTAATTGATAAAATCTATAATTTAAAAGATAAGCCCTCAGATTAGTGAGGACTTATTTTGTACTATGCCATTGCTAGAACTCTTTTTTCTTCTCTTACAACAGCTTTTGGTCTAAGTAGTATTACAGGTCTTACTGCTTTGGGCTTTCTCATAGGCAGATTATAATAATCTACCACTTTGCTAATCACATCTGACTCACCTTCACTCTTACAAATTTCATAGTAATATCCACCAGCAGATACTGCAACTGTTTTAAAAATCTTTCCAGATTTGGAAAAACTTAAAGAGTTTACATCTTCTGGTGTATAAAGCCAATATTTTCTATCAGTATCATTTTGATAAACAAACTCATCTTGTGGTGTACTACTTCTTACACCATACATCCACGGTTGTGAAATCAGCTTACAAACTCTATTAACACTCTCAATATCATAACACTCAAAACCGTAGGTACTACATCTACCATATATCCTTAAATCAAATATTGGCTCTACTACATATTTTGCAAGAGTAAGGTCTCTAAACACTCCTTGCTTAGTTTCAAGACCTACAAATCTTGCAGTCAAAGTACTTGGCAAATCATCTGTTGAAAACTCTTGAGGTGTTCCACTAGTAATTAAGCATTTCCTTTCTCTTGGAACTTCTATCTGAATTTCGTTAGGGTAATCATCATATGATAGTTTCATAGCAAACCTTTCTACTAGCCACTAGTACAAAAAACATATGACTTTTGCCATATGTTTTATATTTTATCATTTCTGGAAAAAATTTACAACCAATATTTCATTTTTTTCTCTATTTTCACAGAAAATTTACATTTTAATTACTAATTTATTAAATTTAGAATTGATATAATTTGTTAATTTTTCCATAAAAACTTCTGGTTTTATTTCTTTTTTTGCAACCATTTCTAAACCTTTTTCCCAGCTTGCTGTAAGTTTTGGGTTTAACATATCTGGCATTGAACCAAATATTATGTCATATATACTTTCACCTTTTAGAGTAGGTGTTATTATTTGTGTTTTCTTATTTATTTCTATATATTTTATTTTTTCTAATTTTTTGATTATCTCTGCTCTAGTTGCACTTGTTCCAATTCCAGCACCTTTTATTTGTTCTCTTAATTCTTCATCTTCAATTAGTTTACCCGCATTTTCCATAGCTAGGATAATAGATCCAGAATTATATCTAGAAGGTGGTGATGTTTCAGCTTCTTTTAGCTCGTAATTTTGTACTTCTATTTCTTGTCCTTTTTTTAGATTTTTTAATATTTCAATATTATTTTCTTCATTATCTTTCTCTGTTTTTTCACCTTTTTTATTATTCTTATCTGGTTTTAAAATTTCCAAAAAGCCTTGTTTTACACAAACTTTTTCACTAGCTGAAAAACTTTCTTTTTTTTCTCCATTTTCCACTTCAATATTTACTTGTATTTTTTGATATTCTGCAACTGGATAAAATATTGCTAAAAATCTATGTACAATTACCTTATAAACCTTTTTTTGTAAATCTGGTAAATTATTTAAATTCTCAAACCCCTGTCCAGTCGGAATAATTGCATAATGGTCTGTTATTTTACTATCATTTACATATTTAGTTTTTATTAAATTTGTAGAATATTTCTCATCTATCATTTTTTTAATAAATTCTTTTGTTTCTTCATCATTATATCCTCTTGCTATTCCATTTAAATTTTTTGTAATTTCTTTCGCAACTGCTGTTGATAGTACTCTTGCATCTGTTCTTGGATAAGTAACTAATTTTTTCTCATAAAGATTTTGTATAATTTCCAAAGTTTCATCTGGTTTTATTTTAAATCTTTTTGTACACTCATTTTGAATTTCTGCTAAATTAAATAACAGTGGTGCATTTTCTTTTTGTTTTGATTTTTTTAATTCTACTATTTTAGATATTTTTCCTGCTAAACTTTTAATAAACTCTTTTGCATCTTCTTCTTTTTTTAAACCTTGTTCATTATAAAGTTTTTGAGATTCAAACATTGAAGAATTTTCATTAACTTTCCACTCTGCCTTAAAGTTTGATTCTTTTTCTCCAAATATTCCTTGTATTTTATAATATTTTGTTTTCTTAAAATTTCTAATCTCTCTTTCTCTAGAAACAATCATACCAAGTACACAAGTCATAACTCTACCGACTGATATAGATGCTTTATCTTCATTTATCTTATTTGCTAAATTTCTTCCATATATTATAGAAAGTAATCTAGAAAAATTTATGCCTATTAAATAATCTTCTTTTGCTCTTAAATATGCACTATCTGATAAACTATCATAATATGATGCATCTTTTGCTTCTCTTATTCCTCTTAAAATTTCTTCCTCTGTTTGTGAATCTATCCACACCCTTTTCATTTTAGCCTTTGGGTTAGGTTTCGCCATCATAAAAACAAGCCTTTGTATATATTCTCCTTCTCGTCCAGAGTCTCCTGCATTATAAATTTCTTCAACATCTTCTCTTTGTAGTAAACTTTGTACAATATTAAATTGTTTTTGAACTTGTGGTATAATTTCGTACTTCCACTTTTCTGGTATAAACGGTAGGGTATCTAGTCTCCAATATTTTAATTTTTCATCATACTTTTCGGGATAGCTCATAGTTACTAAATGACCTACACACCAAGTTATTATCCAATTATCTGACTCTAGATAACCATCTTTTCTTTTTGTTGTTATTTTTAGTGCTTTTGCAAATTCCATAGCAACAGATGGTTTTTCTGTTATTAATAGTTTTTTACTCAATTTCAAATCATCCTTTATATCTTTTTCTTAATCTTAATATTATATTTCTTTGTAAAATTTCTTCTAGATTTTCCATTTGTTTTTTTGTTTTTTCATCTTTAAAATCAAACCTATCTAAAATTCTTTTTACATAATTTTCTTTGTATACTATTGATAAACTTTCTTTAAAATTAATGTCATATATATATGATAAAAGTATTAATACACCATCTACTGTATCATTTTTTTCACATCCACATTTTTTCACTTGTCTTTCAACTTTAAATTGTTGTTCAACTTTAACATTAATTTTTGAATTTTCAACTCTTTCTACTTCTTCTTTACTTTTCCAATAAATTTCCGCACCTTCATATAAAATATCTAATTTATCAGCATCTCTAATTATTTTTGAAAATAGTAATTCTTCCTCGTTCAATGATTCTTCTATTTTATATTTATTGTGATTTTCTATTGCTTTTAATATTATTGGAATATAATGTTTGTCATCTATATATTTTTTAATATAATCATCTTTTTCTAATACCTCTACACCTAGTTTTGCATGGTCTAGAATCATCTCATTTAAAAATCTATTATCTAAAGTATATTGTTTAAATCTTCCTATGTCGTGTAGCAAACCTATTAACATAGCAATTTCTTTTTGCTCATCACTTAGTCCTAGTTTTTCTGATAATATCTTGCACTCTTCCATTACTCTTAATGAGTGTAATTTTTTTCTTTCTATACCATCAAATTCCTTTTCGTATTCATATTCTTCTTCATATGGTGCAACATACTTTAAGAATTCTTCTTTACATTTATTTAAATTAACCATTTTTCTCAACTCTTTTTCTTATATAATCACTAACTTTTTCATAAATATTTTTAAATCTTTCTTTCGTTATTTCATCTTTAAAATTAAATCTATTATATAATTTTTCATAATAATTATTGTCATATATTATTTTTAAACCATAATCAAAATTAAAATCAAATGCATATGTAAAATGTCCTACCAACAAGTCTGCTGATGTTTTTCTATTTTTATATGTAATTGAGTTTTTTTCCATAAATTCATTATATATTTCATCTGTTATTTTTTCTAAAGACATATCATCCGTTTCCCACACAGTCTTTTTATCACTTGTTGTTAAAATATAAAGTATATCTGTTTTATCACTATCTCTAATTAACTTTATATGTAACAATTCTTCTTTGCTTACGTCTTTATCTATATCTTTTTTATCTTTATTGTGGTTTATTATTGCAAGCTCAATTATTTTATCATATTTATCATCTTCTATAAATTTTCTAATCAGACCTTGTTTAAATAAAATATCTACTCCCAATTTTGCATGATTTTCACTTTTAGAGTCTACAAATGTATTATATTTTTTTATTTGTTCAAATCTTCCTATATCATGAAGTAAACCTATTAATTCTGCAAGTTCTACATCTTCTTTGCTTAAATTTAAACTTTTGGCTGTATTTTTTGCAATCTCAGATACTCTTTCAATATGAGCAACTTTTAAAGCAATTTTTGGGTTTTCTATATCATAATCTTTTACATATTCTTTAAATACCTTTTTTGCTTTTAACAAGTCTATCATTTTTAATTTCACCTCAAAAGTAATTTTAACATTTTAAAAAATTTTATGCAACTAAAAATTAACATATTTGATTATTTTTTGTAACTAAAATGTAATTAAGATTTAATACTTATGAAATATAAATTGCATTTTTTTATAGTATAATATTTAATGATAGATTATCTTACCAAGGAGATTAATAAATATGAGTGTAGAATCAGATTTAAGAAAAGATGGTATAGAAGTAACTGAAAAATTAGATACTTTAAAAATAAATTCAATTGCAAGAAATGTTTCTAAAAAATTATGTAATACATTTCCAGAATTTAATTTAAATCAAAATGAATTATTTATAAAACTTTCTAGATTAAATATGTATAAAGCAACAATGCCTGAAGGTATGGCAGAAGCTAATTATTTTTATAAAAATACTTCTATTTATTTTAATGAACATATTCAAGATGAAGATTTAGAAGAATTTGCAATTCACGAGTGTATTCATTATTTACAAGAAGTTAAAGATAAAAGAAATTATTTACTTAGGATGGGGCTTTGTGATTATACAGAATTTAAAATTTACGGTTTAGGTTTAAACGAAGCAGCTGTACAACTTATGGCTTCTAAAGTTAACGGTATTCCAAAAGAATATGTTAAATATTTTGGTATAAGTTTTGAAACTAATAGTCCTTCATATTACCCATTAGAGTGTTGTTTAGCTAATCAGCTTGCATATTTAGTTGGTGAAAATATTTTATTTGAAAGTACTTTAAATAGTAATGATAATTTTAAAGAACATTTTGCAAATATAACTTCACCTAAAACTTATATAGCTATACAAAATGCTTTTGATGATATTTTAAATAACGAAGAAGAAATTATTAAATTAAATAACAGAATTGCAAGTATAGATGACAGAAACAAAAAAGTTGATGGTATGCTAGAAAAAATTGACGAATTAAAATCAGAAATTTCATTAACTTTTATGAGAACACAAAACTTAATAATTTCTAGTTATTTTGATAATACTTTTAATAATATTTCAACTCTAGAAGATGTTGAAAATTATAGAAGAAAATTGTATAATTTCAAAAATTATCTTGGTTCTATGGAAGGTTATACATTTTTTAATGACTACTATGTAAACAAAATGATGGAATTAGAGAAAAAATATAATGCTATCGAAAATGGCGAAGTTGAAACTGCAATTAAAGTTATTACTAAAAAAGAAAATATTTTTGTTTCATTATTTAGAACTATTAAAAAATTACTTTTAGGAAACAAAGAACAAGCAAATATAAATGAATAAAGAAGCTTTAAGCTTCTTTTAATTTTTCTACTATTTTTTTTGCAGCTTCTCTTCCTGAATATGCAGCCCAAGCAACCGTTCCTCTTACCCCTGCTAAATCTCCTCCTGCATATATTTTTGGGTTTGATGTTTCATAATTTGAATTCACTTCAATATTTCCCCATTTATTTAAAGAAAGTCCTAAATCTTTAACAAATGTTGCTGGACTTGAACCTAGTGCCATTATAACATAATCTGCATCTATTATATAATTACTATTTTCTACATTTACTGGTGATAACCTTGTATCTCCTTCTTTTTGGACTAATTTAGTTTTTATCAATTCTAGTTTTTCTACATTTTCATTTCCTAGTATTTTTACAATATTATTTTGGAATAAAAATTCTATACCTTCATTTATTGCATCTTCTACTTCTTTATCTTCTGCTGGCATTTGCTCTCTCGCTCTTCTATATACTACTTTTACCTCTTTTGCTCCTAATCTTTTAATTGTTCTAGCACAGTCCATTGCAACATTTCCACCACCTGCAACAACTACTGTTTTTCCTTCATAGTTTGGGTGCATATTATATTCTAAAAGCTCATTTCCACCATATACACCTTTTAGATTTTCTCCTTCTACTCCCATTTTTGAAGAACAATTTGCTCCAAAAGATAAAAATATTGCATCATATTCTTCTTCTAATTCATTTAAGTTTAAATTTTTACCAAGTTCTTTTCCATATTCCACATTTATTTCTAAATCTAAAATATTTTGAACTGTTTTTTCTACTATTTTTTTATCAAGTCTAAATTCAGGTATTCCATACATTAAAAGTCCACCTAAAAAATCATACTTTTCATAGATTGTAACATTTACACCTTCTTTTGCAAGAAAAGCTGCCGATGTTAAACCTGCGGGTCCTCCACCTATTATTGCTACTTTTTTATTTCCCAAAACTTCTTTATTTTTCTCTATTTCTTCTTTCCAAACCTTTAATAAAGAATTTCCTTCTTCCATTGCTTTATCAAAAGCAAATGCTTCTAACTCTCCAATTGCTACTGGCTCACCTTTTATACCTCTTACACACGAACCTTGGCATTGTTTCATATGCGGACATATTCTCCCACATACTCCTTGAAGTACAGTTGTTTTACATAGTATTTCATATGCTTTACCAAAATTCCCTTCTTTTACCTCTTTTATAAAGTCTGGTATTTCATTATGTAGCGGACAACCTTTAACTGAACACGGTTTTACTTTACAGTTTAAACAATAATTTGCTTTTTCCATTATTTCTTCCATTTTTTACTCCCACTAGTATATTAATAAATTTTAACAAATCTATTTTATTATATATATTTATTTTAAGTCAAACTATCTGACTTATTGTTCAATTCTTTCATTACTAATAATAAATCATTTACAAAATCTATCTTTTTTGTCTCATCTCTTAAAAGTGCTGCCGGGTGCCAAGTTGGCATATATTTAATACCTTTCTTTTCAACCCATTTCCCCCTAGAAGCTGTTATTCCATATTCTTTTCCTAAAATATGTTTTAAAGCGACACTTCCTAAAAGCACAATTATTTCTGGTTTTACAAGTATTACTTGGTTTCTTAAATAATCCATACAAGCTTCGCACTCATCTTCTTCAGGGTTACGATTTCCTGGTGGTCTACATTTAACAATATTTGCTATATAAACTTCTTCTCTATTTAGACCTACTGCCTGAAAAGCTAGATTCATAAGTTTGCCAGCACGTCCTACAAAAGGCTCTCCGAAGCCTATCTTCGTCTGCACCAGGTCCTTCACCAATAAGCATTAATTTAGCATTTTTATTACCTGTTCCAAAAACTATATTTTGTCTACCTGTGCATAATTTACACTTTTTA
>CALYBF010000033.1 GCA_944393755.1 uncultured Clostridia bacterium
AATTTTCGCAAGTAGTTTTTGGTAAAAATTTATTTTTTATTTAACTTTAAAACAATTTGCTTTACTTTCCTAGTATATAAAAAAATTAAAAAACTAAAATGGGCTATTTACAAATAACTTATTATGTGTTACTATTAGTAATGTGTGATAGGCTATTTTTGTCGTGAAAGTAATACCTTTTACAGCAAAAGCTTTTCATTAAAACTCATTCTTTTGTTTTTTGAAAGGTAGAGATACAAAACCTCTACCTTTTATTTTTTCATTTAATTTTCTTTTCCATAATAACTATCTAGTAATATCTGCTTTAGCTCTGTAACCAATGGAAGTCTTGGATTTGCAGTAGTACATTGGTCTTCAAAAGCTCTTTCTGCTAACATATCTACTTTTGCTAAAAATTCTTGTTCATCAATTCCCGCTTCTTTAAAAGAACTTGGTATTTCCATATGTTTATTCATTTCTTTTATTTTTTCAATCAAACTATTTATTCCTTCTTCTTTAGTATCTGCTTTTAAACCAATCTTTTTTGCCAAATTATAATATTTCTCATCTGCAATAAAATATTCATATTTAGGAAATGATACGAATTTTGTAGGCTTTGTGCTATTATATTTAATTACATATGGTAAAAGTATTGCATTTATTCTTCCGTGTGCCATATGGAATTCTGCACCCAATTTATGTGCTAAAGAGTGGTTTATTCCAAGGAAAGCATTTGTAAATGCCATACCAGCAATTGTACTTGCGTTGTGCATTTTTTCTCTTGCCTTTTTATCATTTCCATCATCATATGCTTTCTCCAAATAATTTACAACTATTTCTGATGCTTTTTCTGCCAAACCATCTGTAAAATCTGATGCCATATTTGAAACATATGACTCTATTGCGTGTGTTAATACATCCATACCAGTGTCTGCTGTAACTTTTTTAGGTAAGCTCATTACTAAATCTGGATCTACAATTGCCACATCTGGTGTTAATTCATAATCTGCTAAAGGATATTTTTTATTTTGTTTTTTATCAGTTATAACTGCAAATGAAGTAACTTCTGAACCTGTTCCAGATGTTGTTGGTATTGCTACCATTTTACATTTTGTACCTAGCTTTGGGAATTTATAAGTACGTTTTCTAATATCCATAAATTTTAATTTCAAACCTTCTGGGTCTGCATCTGGATGTTCATAAAATAACCACATACCTTTTGCTGCATCTATTGGGCTTCCCCCACCTAATGCTATAATTACATCTGGTTTGAAATTATTCATAACTTCAACACCTTTCATAATTGTATCAAAAGATGGATCTGGTTCTACTTCATCAAATATTTCTGAATGTACATATTGATTCCTTTTTCTTAAATGATATAATATTTTATCAACATATCCTAATTTTACCATACCCTCATCTGTTACGATAAATGCTCTTTCTATATCTGGCATTTTTTCTAAATATCCTATTGAACCTGCTTCAAAATATATTTTATCTGGTATTTTAAACCATTGCATATTAACCCTCCTCTTACTTGTTCTTTTTATATTAATAAGATTTACTGAAGATACATTTGCAGTTGTTGAATTTCCACCAAATGAACCACAACCTAAAGTTAATGATGGCATATTTGTATTATAAATATCACCAATTGCTCCGTGTGTTGAAGGTGAATTCACAATTATTCTTCCTGCTTTCATTGTTTTAGAAAACTTAAGTATTGTTTCTTTATTTTCAGAGTGTATAACTGCTGAGTGTCCAAGTCCGCCAAACTCTAAAAGTTTTTCAGATTTTTCTATTCCTTCGTCTTCATTTTCTACAATATAATAAGTAAGTACTGGGCTTAATTTTTCTTTTGAAAATGGATAATCTCTTCCTATTCCTTCTTCATATACAACTAATACTTTAGTATCTTCTGGTACACTAAAACCAGCTTCTTTTGCAATTATATATGGAGATTGTCCGAGGTACGTGTGATTTTAGTTTATAACCTATATCATCTCTATATTCAAACATACTCTCTTGTAATTTTTGTTTTTCTTCTGGACTTACAAAATAGCAACCAGCTTCTCTCATTAATTTTTCAAACTCTTGGTAAACTTCTTTATCTACTAAAACTGCTTGCTCTGATGCGCATATCATACCATTATCAAATGATTTTGACATTACTAAATCATTTACAGATGTTTTAAGTTTAGCACTTTTTTCAATATAACAAGGAACATTTCCGAGGTCCTACTCCTAATGCTGGTTTACCACAAGAATATGCTGATTTTACCATACCAGTTCCACCTGTTGCTAATATTAAATCTACGCCTGGGTGGTTCATAAGTGTTTTTGTGGCTAAAACACTTGGTTCTTCTATCCATAAAATACAATCTTTTGGTGCACCTTCTTTTATTGCTGCATCTCTTAAAATTTCTGCAGCTCTTGTGCTACATTTTTGTGCTGATGGGTGAAAACCAAATATTATTACATTTCTTGTTTTTGCTGAAATTATAGATTTAAACATTGTTGTTGAAGTTGGGTTTGTAACAGGTGTTACTCCTGCAATTACACCTACAGGTTCTGCAATTTCACTATACCCTTCTTCCTCATTTTTATTGATTACTCCAACTGTTTTTTCATATTTAATACTATGATATACATATTCTGTTGCAAACATATTCTTTGTTATTTTATCTTCATAAATTCCTCTACCTGTTTCTTCAACAGCCATTTTGGCAAGTTCCATATGATGTTCTAGTCCTGCCATTGCCATTGCTTTTGTAATTCTATCTACTGTTTCTTGGTCTAATTTTAAATATTCTTCAGATGCTTTTCTTGCTCTTGCAACTAAATCGTCAATCATTTCCTTTACTTTAGCTTCTTCCATAAAGTATTTCCTCCTTTTTTTCTTTTGCTTATTTTAACCAATATTCTACAAATATATAATACTATATAAGATATATTTATTCCTTCTTAGATTATAACATTAGAAAAAGAAAAAATATACATTTTTATTAAAAATAATTCTAATTAAAACATAGTAATTTTGACATCAGTATCTTTTAATAACAAAATTTACTTATGTTTAGTTTTTTATCAAAAAAAGATTAGTTATATTTCAAACTAATCTAAATATTTATTTTTTATTTATATAAATATAATTGTGGGTTTATGTGTTTACCATTTACTCTAATTTCTAAGTGTAAGTGTGGTCCTGTTGAATTACCTGTAGAACCCACTTCTGCAATTACATCTCCTGCTTTAACCTCAGTTCCAGCTTTAACATACATTTTATTTGTATGTGCATACCAAGTTTCTACTCCATTTCCGTGGTCTACCTTTACTAAATTACCATATGAACCATTGTATTTAGCAAAAGTAACTGTACCGTCTGCTACAACCTTTATTGGTGTACCTTTTTTTGCTGATATATCTAAGCCTGTATGTCTAGAACTTCTTATACTACTACTTACACCATATCTTGATGTAATTTTACCTGATATTGGTGTTACAGCTAATTTAATTCCATTAATATCTGGAAGTGCATCAATTCTTTCTTGTTCTTCTTGTTTTTCTATTATTTCAGTAACTTTTGTTTGAATATCAGCTTTAGCTACTTCAACATCTTCTGTTGTTAATTCTTCTTCATTTTGAGTAAACTTCTCTAATATAGTTAAATCTAAATCTTTATCTGGTATTTCTTCTTTAATTTCATTTACTACTTCTTCAGCTTCATCAATTGTATCTACTTTTTGTAGTTCTTCATCATTTAAAGCTATTTCATAATATTTATAAGTAATAACTAAATTTTCTTCTATCTTACTTGCAACTTCTTCTTCGTTAGTTTCTAAATTTCTATCTACAAATTTTAACTCATATTCAGGTTTTTCTTCTAAATCTACAGTATCTACATTTTTCCCTTGTTCTACTTCTTGTTTTAAATTTTCTACAAAAGCCTCTTTGTTTTGTACATACCCTACTTCTTCACCTGATATGCTAACTTCATAGATTGGTTTATATTTTATTAATATAATCGCGGTAATAAAACCAAGTCCTATAATAGCTATGTTAAAATACTTGAAAATTTCTTTTGTGTAGTATTTTAATTTCTTGTTTAAAATATATATCCACGCTCCTTTTTTATTAAGTTTTTTTAACGCGACCAATTTCTATTATACTATATATTCTCTCCAAAAGCAAATTATGTATACATTTTTAATCGTAATTTGTCAAATTTAATAAAAATTATCAATTTATTTTCCTTATTTTTCCACTTTTTTCTCTTTTTTTCTCACATTTACTCGTTTTTTCTCTGTTTCTCTGCTTTGATTTATTTGAAATTTGGTTTTTGCTAATTTACTATTTTGTCTATTTTTTAAATTATTAAGTTATTTTTATTCTCTCGTAAACTACGTCTATACCAAGCAAAACTGACATTTTTTTAACTTATAAAACAATAAATTGTTTACTTATATATTCAATGTAGACATTTTAGTTTCTGTAAATTTGAACCACAAAATGCTATTATGTGAGCATAATAAAAATAGGAGTGTGATTAAGATGGCTTTAGACTATAGTGTTATAGGACAAAGATTAAAACAAGCAAGACTTGCAAAAAATATGACTCAAGAAGATTTAGCAGAACAAATTGATATCTCAGTTGCTTTCTTAAGTAGAGTAGAAAGAGGAAATTCTCATATCAATTTAAAAAGATTAAATCAAATTTGTCGTTTATTAGACGTTTCAGAAGGATACATATTAAATGGTGCTTCTAGTAATTCTCAAAATTATTTAACAAAAGAATTTTCAGAATTATTGAAGAGTTGCTCACCAGAAACACAAAGATTAATTTATAATGTAGCAAAAGTAATTGCTGAAGACGATCCATTTGAACCATTATAAAATTAAATTTTTTATAAAAAAGTCAATATCAAAATATTGGCTTTTTTGTTGCTTTTGCAACAGTTTTATTTTTTAAAAGGCTATATATTATTTGTAGAAATTTATAAAAATTTGTCAAAAAATAAGTTGCTTATATTTTTTTAATATGGTATTATAATATGTGGCAATTTGTTTATAATAATAAAAGATTAAAAAATAAGGAGGTATAAGATGGAATTCGAACAATGGAAAAATTTTAAAAAAGGTGATTGGCAAACAGAAATAAATGTTAGAGATTTTATTCAAAGAAATTACACACCATATACAGGTGATGAAAGTTTTCTTTCTGGACCAACAGAAAAAACAAAAAAACTTTGGGATGAAGTTTTAGAACTTTATAATAAAGAACACAACTCTAAAGGTGGAGTTTTAGATATAGATACTAAAACAATTTCTACAATAACAGCTCATAATGCAGGTTATATTGATAAAGATTTAGAGGATATTGTAGGGCTTCAAACAGACGCTCCTTTAAAAAGAGCTATTATGCCATTTGGTGGTATACGTATAGTTGAAAAAGCTTGTGAAGCTTATGACAAAAAAGTAGATGATGAAGTGGAAACTATCTTCCATAAATATAGAAAAACTCATAATGATGGAGTATTTAGTGTATATACACCAGATATAAGAGCTGCTAGAAGTTCACATTTAATTACAGGTCTTCCTGATGGTTATGGACGTGGAAGAATAATTGGTGATTATAGAAGAGTTGCTCTATATGGTATAGATGCTCTAATTTCTGAAAAACAAGCTGAATTAGATGTTTTAAATACAGATGAATTAACAGAAGAAGTTATTCGTTCAAGAGAAGAAATTAGCGACCAAATTAGTGCATTAAAAGAATTAAAAGAAATGGCTTCAAAATATGGTTTTGATATATCTGTCCCTGCAAAAAATGCTAAAGAAGCTGTTCAATGGCTATATTTTGGATATTTAGGAGCAATAAAATCACAAGATGGTGCTGCAATGAGTTTAGGTAGAACATCTACATTTTTAGATATTTATTTTGAAAGAGATTTACAAAATGGTGTTTTAACAGAAGAAGAAGCACAAGAAATTATGGATCATTTTGTTATGAAATTAAGATTAGTACGTTTCTTAAGAACACCTGAATATAATGAATTATTTAGTGGAGACCCTGTATGGGTAACAGAAAGTATTGGTGGTATGGGAATTGATGGAAGAACTTTAGTTACTAAAAACTCTTTTAGACTACTTCATACATTAGAGAATTTAGGTCCTGCACCTGAACCAAATATGACAGTTTTATGGTCTACAAGACTTCCTGAAAACTTTAAGAAATATACTACTAATTTATCTATTAAAACATCATCTATTCAATATGAAAATGATGATTTAATGAGAATTACGTTAGGAGACGACTATGGTATTGCTTGTTGTGTATCTCCTATGAAAATAGGTAAACAAATGCAATTCTTTGGAGCAAGAGCTAACCTTGCAAAAACTCTTCTTTACGCAATTAATGGTGGTAGAGATGAAGTTTCTGGAAAACAAATTACTCCAAAATACGCACCAATTACTTCAGAATATTTAGATTATGATGAAGTTATGGAAAAATTCAATCAAATGATGGACTATGTTGCAAAAATTTATATAAAAGCATTAAATGCTATTCATTATATGCACGATAAATATTGCTATGAAGCAATTGAAATGGCTCTTCACGATAGAGAAATCTTACGTACAATGGCTTGTGGTATTGCAGGTTTATCAGTTGTAGCAGATTCATTATCAGCTATAAAATATGCTAAAGTAAAAGTAATTCGTGATGAAACAGGACTTGCTGTTGACTACAAAGTTGAAGGAGATTTTCCTAAATTCGGAAATGATGATAATAGAGTTGACCAAATTGCAGTTGACATTACTAAAAACTTTATGAATAAATTAAGAAAACATCAAACTTATAGAAATTCAAAACACACATTATCTATTTTAACAATTACTTCAAATGTAGTTTATGGAAAAGCAACAGGAAATACACCTGATGGAAGAAGAGCAGGAGAACCTTTTGGACCAGGAGCAAACCCACTACATGGAAGAGATACAAATGGAGCTTTAGCTGTTATGAACTCAATTGCAAAACTTCCATTTGATAGTGCAGAAGATGGTATTTCATATACTTTCTCAATTACACCTGGAACATTAGGAAAAACAGATAACGAAAAAGTAGATAATTTGGTAAATATGCTTGACGGTTATTTTGCACAAACAGGTCATCATATCAATGTTAATGTGTTTGATAGAAGTTTATTAGAAGATGCTATGGAACATCCTGAAAAATATCCACAACTTACAATTCGTGTTTCTGGATATGCTGTTCACTTTACTAAATTAACAAGAGAACAACAATTAGATGTAATTCATAGAACAATTCATGAAAGAATATAAAATAAATTAGTTAAAGGGGAATATATTTCCCCTTTAATAGTATGAGGATGATTTTATATGGAAAATAAAATTGATAAAACTAACAATTTAGAAAAAAAAGATTTAAGATATTATGCCAAAATTCACTCTGTAGAATCATTTGGTACAGTAGATGGACCAGGCATTAGATTTGTATTATTTATGCAAGGATGTCATTTAGAGTGCAAGTATTGCCATAATAGAGATACTTGGGATATAAATTCAGGACATTATAAATCTTTAGATGAAATCTTTAATAAAATAATGAATTATAAAAACTATATATACCCACGTGGTGGTGTAACAATAAGTGGCGGAGAACCTCTTTTACAACACCAATTTATTTATGAATTATTTACTAAATTAAAAAAAGAAAATATCCATACTTGTATAGATACTTCTGGTATGGTATCTCTTACAGAAGATATCAAAAAATTAATTGATATAACTGATTTGTTTTTATTAGATATTAAACATATAGATGATAAAAAGTGCAAAGAATTAGTTGGAAAATCAAATAAATTAGAACTTGAATTTGCAAAATATCTAAGCAATAATAACAAGCCTATGTGGATAAGACAAGTATTAGTACCAGGCTTTACAGATGACAAGGAAGATTTATTAAAATTAAAAGATTTTATTAATTCTCTAAAAACTGTAGAAAGGGTAGAAATATTACCATACCATAGTGTAGGAGAATTTAAATGGAAAAAGTTAGGGCTTAATTACCCTCTAGAAGGTGTTAGGCAAGCTGATAATAATGATGTAAAAAGAGCAAAAGAAATTTTAGGTATTGAATAATTGCTGTTTTGGGAATAGGATCAAAAAACAGCAAAATAACTATTCTGCACATTGACTTTTGTATTAAAAAATATTACAATTAATTTATAATAAAAAGAGCGAGGTTTTCCTCACTCATTGGATAAAGTACTATAATTGTTGTTGGTATTAGTTTTAGCCGAACTAATATCAACTTTTTTCTTTGTCTATATGAAATTGATATTGCACAATTCCAATTATGCCTACTTTTTATTAATAACTTCAATCTTGTTCTGCTGTATCAAACATTTCATCAGAGAAAAATTCTCTTAATGTAATATTAAAGCCTTCGCAAATATGTAATAAAGTATCAATTTTTAATAATTCAGTTTTTCCACTCATAAATGTAGAAATTGTTGAACAAGGTATTCCTGACATCTTACATAATTTCCATATATTCATATTTTTTTCTTTCAAATAAAATTTTATTCTTTTTCTTATCGCATCTGATAATTTCATAACTTCCTCCAAAACCTTTATTTTAAGGAAATTATATATAACAGATTTTTCTTATTACTTTGGTTAATTGAAAAAATTAAAAATATTTTCAATTTATCGAACTAGTTTGTTGCATTGAAGTTTTATTTATGTTATACTAAAACTACTTCAATGTGCCAAACTAGTTTTATAAGGAAAGGAATTGATTAAAATGAATTATTCAAAAGAAAAACAAAGAAAAAACAAATTTACAAGAACAAAGAATTCAATTGCTGGAATAACATTAATAGCACTAGTTATCACAGTAATAGTACTACTAATTTTAGCAGGAGTATCAATTGCTATGTTAACAGGAGAAAACCGGCATATTATCGCAGGCACAGGAAGCAAAGATAAAAACAGATAAAGCAAGTATAATTGAACAAGTACAAATAGATATATTAAGTAAACAAACAAAAAATAATAGTGAAGAGGTGTTATCCACTGATTTAGAAGAAATATTAAAGAATTATTTTTCAAATAGCAAAGAAAATATTAAAAATATAGTAGAACAAACAACAAGTGAAGGAGAAGAAACAAAACTAATATGTAAAGATAACAATAATATAAAAATAGATTTATCTGAAATATATAACGGTGAAATTAAAAAAGTTATATTTGCAAAAGATGTATTAGTACCAAATGAAAATGGAACAACACCAGAAGAAAAAAGCCCATATGTGAAATATAATAATATACTTTGTAGAGCTTTTTATAATGATATAGAACACGGTTTACAAATAATAACAAATGATAATGTAACTAATGTTACATTAGGTTATAATGACCCAACAGTTACAGCAGATGACTTCACTTATAATGGAATTTTAACTTTAGATGATAATTTTAAAAAGGCTGCTGCCTCATATAATAACGCAGTAGATACATTAAATAATAAAGCAAAAGAATATATGGGAACAAAAGCAATAGATGCAAGATGTTTGGGGAGTATAGCAACATTAAGAGAAGATAGAAAATTCCAAGAAGATACTTCAGGTATGTGGTCATCTGAAGAATATCAATATATAATAAATTTAAATAGTATATTTAAAAATTCAGATATAAATTATAAAGAAGATGAAACAAGAATTAAAAAGCTAGGAATAAATGCAACAAATACCAGTTGGCTGGCTTCACGAAGCGTAAATTCTTCTTCTACTCGAACACTTCTTAGCACAGGACTTATTGAGGTTTCTGGTAATCGACGGTAGTAGTCCTTTGATTGTCGCTACGATTACAATTACGAATAATCTCGTGCTATCATCTTATTCTAGCACTAAAGGCTTCCGCCCAGTTTTCCTTCTACCTTCAGATATATTAATAACTAGTGGAAGTGGAAGTTTAGAAGATCCTTATATAATAGATTAAAAAAACAAGTAAGTTTTTAGATTAGGTGGTTTTACGTAGGGAAATTAAGGGTAGTAAAACCACCGGTAAGCGTTAGCTTAAATCTAAAAACTTACTCCAATTCCCTTTTTTTAGATGTGTCCCAAATTTCTCTAAAAAGTGAAAAAGGAAACGTCCCTATTTTAATGCTCGCAATGAATTTATAACTGCAAGAACTGAAACACCAACATCAGCAAAAACAGCTTGCCACATATTTCCTATTCCAAATGCAGTTAAAATTAAAACTAAAATTTTAACAGTAATTGCAAATATAATGTTTTGTTTTACAATTTTCATAGTCTTTTTAGAAGTTTTAATTGCAGTAACTATTTTAGAAGGCTCATCTGTCATAATAACAATATCTGCTGCCTCTATTGCACTATCAGAACCAAGCCCACCCATAGCAATACCAATATCTGAAAGAGCAAGAACTGGAGCATCATTTATACCATCTCCAACAAATACAAGTTTTCCTTTTTCTGATTTTTCTTTCATTAACTCTTCTACTTTCTTAACCTTTCCATCTGGTAATAATTCTGTATAAACTTCATCTAAACCAAGTTTTTCAGCAACTACTTTTCCTGGTTTTTCTTTATCTCCTGTTAACATTACTGTTTTTCTAATATTATTTTTCTTTAAACTTTCAATTGCATATTTAGAATCTTCTTTAATCTCATCAGAAATTAAAATATAACCTGAATATTTACTATCAATTGCAACATATATAATTGTTCCTATCTCATCACAATAAGTATATTCTATATTTTTTTCTTTCATCAATTTTTCATTTCCTACAAGTACTTCTTTTCCATCTATATTTGCAAGAACACCCATACCTGCAAATTCTTCTACAGATATAATTTTACTTGTATCTATTTCCTCTTGATTTTTATCACTAGTCATTTTCTTATATGCATTTTTTAAAGATACAGAAATTGGATGATTTGAGTTATATTCTGCATATGTTGTATATTTTAATAATTCTTCTTTTGAAATATCTACAGGCTCTATTTTTTGTACTTCAAACACACCTTTTGTTAATGTTCCTGTTTTATCAAATACAACTATTTCTGTGTTAGATAGTGCCTCTAAATAATTGCTTCCTTTTACTAGAATTCCTTTTTTAGAAGCTCCACCAATTCCACCAAAGAAACCAAGAGGTATTGATATTACTAAAGCACAAGGGCAAGATACTACTAAAAATGTCAAAGCTCTATATAACCACTCTCTAAACTCTCCTAAGCCAAATACAAAAGGTGGTATAATTGCAAGTATAATTGCAATTATTACAACCATAGGTGTATAGTATTTTGCAAATTTAGTTATAAAGTTTTCTGATTTTGATTTTCTACTACTTGCATTTTCTACTAAATCTAATATCTTACTTACAGTTGATTCGCCAAATTCTTTTTCAACTTTTATTGTAAGAAGTCCATTTTTATTTATTGTACCACTTAATATATTATCTCCGACATTTACTTCTACTGGTACTGCTTCTCCTGTTAGAGCAGATGTGTCCACCATAGATCTACCTTCTATTATTTTTCCGTCTAAAGGTACCTTTTCACCAGGTTTTACAACTATTGTTTCCCCAATTTTTACATCTTCTGGGGATAACTTTTCTATTTTTCCATTTTTACTAACATATGCTACATCTGGTCTTATATCCATTAAACTTGCGATTGATTTTCTTGATTTATCAACTGCATAATCTTGGAATAATTCCCCTACTTGATAAAATAACATTACAGCAACTGCTTCTGGATATTCACCAATAGCTATTGCCCCTATTGTTGCTATTGCCATTAAAAAATGTTCATCAAATACATTTCCTTTAAAAATATTCTTAATTGCTTTTATAACAATTTCTAAACCTACTATTAAATATGCTATAAGATATAATATTTTATTTATTAAATCACTTTCAAATGGTATTAATATAGCTACTAAAAATATTACAAATGAAAATATTATTTTAATCAAATCTTTTTTCATAACTTCCTCCTACTTATGTTCTATATGCTCAATTCCTAATTCAAATAAGCCTTTTACATGGTCATCATCTATTGTATAATATACTTCTTTTCCTTGTCTCCTACATTTTACTATGCTCATCCTTCTTAATGTCCCTAATTGATGTGATATTGAAGATTTACTCATACCTAATACATTTGCAATATCGCATACACACATTTCATTTTGGTCTAATGCAAATAATATTTTTGCTCTTGTTGTGTCTCCTAATATCTTAAAAAATTCTGCTAATTTATTAAAGATATCATCTTCTGGCATTTTACTTAATGTATCTTTTACAATATCATTGTGTATTATATTACAATCACATATAAATTCGTTTTTTGACATAACAATCTCCTTTCT
>CALYBF010000034.1 GCA_944393755.1 uncultured Clostridia bacterium
AGTAGAAGTAGAGGTTTATGGCTGTTTTATATTATGCCCCTATCTCTTTTTGCACAAAACTTTGATTTTGTGCAATGATGTCTATAAGAGCATCGCACTATCTATATATTTTATCTCTTCTTTACTTATTATAATGCTTCTTAGACCTCGTAACCTACTATCTCCACAGGCGTTTATTTGGGCTGTCCCTTCCCTATATTTCTTATGCTATTTTTCTTAGTCCTTCCTTATATTTATACAGATAGTATAACACAAAATGTATACTTTCAGCAACCTTGACCCATCGTCTAAAGACAATGGGATTGCGGTTGCCTATATTTCAAAATCTGTAACTGTTCTTTTATTATTTTCTATGTTTCTTATCACTTGTGCTGAAATATCTATTCCCTCTAATTGTAACTTTATTGCTAAATCTTCTACAGATAAATTAAATTTCTTTCTTAAATCTTGTATTAATCTTCCAGAAATATTTTTTTCATTATTAAAATAAGTTACTCTTTTATTCATTACTGCACCTCTTCCCTATTTTTATTAAAATATCATAAAATTTAAATATTCTTAAACGTCTATATAATAATTTAAAGACCAGTAATCCTGGTCTTTAAAAATATTTCTTGTTTTCATTATACAAACCAAGGCAATTAACCTTGGTTTAATATTTTATTTAAATCTTCTTAAGTAATTATCCATTTTGTCAACAAATTCATTATTATTTTTAGTTTGTGTCATTTGGCTAATAACTTCCTCGGTAACATCCGCAACAGGCATACTGTTCATAGCTTTTCTTAATGCAAACACTGTATCTTTCTCTTTTGGAGTAAGAAGTAAATCTTCTCTTCTTGTTCCTGATTTATTAATATCAATAGCTGGGAAGATACGTCTTTCAGATAATTTCCTATCTAAGTGAACTTCCATATTACCAGTACCCTTAAATTCTTCGAAAATAACGTCATCCATTCTACTACCTGTATCAATTAATGCAGTTGCTAAAATTGTTAAACTTCCACCAAACTCTATATTTCTTGCTGCACCAAAGAATTTTTTAGGTTTATGAAGTGCTGCAGGGTCAATACCACCAGATAAAGTTCTTCCAGATGAAGGAATTACTAAGTTATATGCTCTTGTTAATCTTGTAATACTATCTAATAATATAACAACATCTCTACCTTGTTCAACTAATCTTTTAGCTCGTGCAATTACCATTTCAGCAACTTTAACGTGATGATCTGGTAACTCATCAAAAGTTGAGTGAATAACTTGTCCTTTTATAGAACGTTTCATATCAGTTACTTCTTCTGGTCTTTCATCAATAAGTAGAACTATTAATTCTACTTCAGGATTATTTGTACTAATTGCATTTGCAACTTTCTTTAATAAAGTAGTTTTACCAACTTTAGGTGGAGCAACAATCATACCCCTTTGTCCTTTTCCTATTGGGCACATCAAATCTATAATTCTAGTTGCATAATCATTAGAAACAGTTTCTAATTTTAGTTTTTCGTCTGGGAAAATAGGTGTTAATTCATCAAATCTTTTTCTTTTCATTGCTTTTTCTGGATGTTCTCCATTAACTTCTCCAACAAATATCAAAGACGGGAATTTTTCACCTTCTTTAAATCTAGAAATACCTTTTACAATATCTCCAGTATCTAATTTAAATCTTCTTATTTGAACCATAGAAATATAAACATCTTTTTCACTAGATAAGAAATTATCACCTCTTAAAAAGCCATATCCATCTGGCAATATATCTAATATTCCTTCTACAATTTCATCACCTTCATTTGTTAGTTTATAATCAATAATAGGCTCACCGTTTTCATCATAACGTCTTTCAACCGGTTCTTTTTCTACAAATGATTCTATATCATCTTCTTTTAAATTTTTCTCTTCTACTTTAACTTCATTTTCCTCTGTTTCTTTAAGAATTTGAGTTAACATAGCAACTAATTCATCTTTCTTTAATTTTGAAATATTTTTAATATTATGTTCTTTAGCTAATTTTTTAAGTTGTGTTAAAGTCATTTCTTCTAAATTCAACATAAATAACCTCCTTTAAAATTTAATTATTATTTTTATTGTTTATTTTTCAACTTGGGAAACTTGAAACGAATAAAATAATTCTTCTTAACAATTATTATTATATCATATTTTCCCAAATATTGGAAGAGTTTTTAAATAAAAATTAAGAGATGTTTAAAAATTACATCCCTTCATCTATATAAACCCTTTCATTTGGGTAATACATATCCAATTTTTCTCTAGCTGTTTGTTCTATAAACTCTAAAGAATTAACATTATCTTTTTGTTTCTTTAAATCTTCATTATTCTTAGTTTCTTCTGCAATTTTCTCATTTAATTCTTCTGATTGTCTACTATATTGATTTAAAGTAATTTGTTGATTATATAAAGTAAATAAAGTATAACCGGCAATAACTAATACAATTACTTTTTTATAAATCTTTTTCATAAGTTAATCTCTCCAATTCTAATGTAATAATATCCTAATGGACCTATAATAATATTATTCTACATTTTATATAAAATTCCTTCTTATATTTTTAATTTTTTACATTATTTTCGATTTTTTTGTAACTTTTTTTGTATAAATTTCGAATATTTATAAAAATAAACGAAATTGGTTTGAAAAATATTTTTTTAATATATCTAATAGGAACAATTATTATAGTCATAAATATCTTTTTAAAGAAATTTATTATATCTACACTTATTTTAATAAAAACACTACTAAATATTTTCATATAAAGAATAACTCCTAGTCCAATTGCAACAAACATAAAAAAGCGAATTTCACCATTATTAAATACAAAAATAAAATAGAAAATAGAAAAACCTGTTAATATCCAAAATAATACATCTTCTATATATGTTACAAAATCTTTGGTATTAAATGATTTTCTAAGTATTCTAAAAAAATCAAAAAGAATACCAATTAATATTCCATTAATAATAAAAATAAAAAATAAATAAGCTTGATTTACAACCATTTTTAAGTACTCCTAAAATATTTATTTAAAGATTTTACTAATAAAACTACTTGATTTTGTCTTATCAGAAGATTTATTATCACTATAATTCATAGAACTAATATCACCTTCTACTATTACTTCAGAAGTATCGATACTTAATTTATTTATTCTTAAACTATCACCTTTTATTGTTAAAAGTCCAAGTTCTGTCTCTATTATTACTACTTGGTCGTCAAAGCTTAGAACATCTAATACTCCAGAAACACTTAGTTTTCCTCTGTTTTCTAAAATTAGATTCTGAATTACACTTGTATTATTAATTACTTTTCTTTCATCAACTGTCATAATTAAAACCTCCTTGTATAATATATAAGCTACTAAATTATATATATTCTAAGTTTGTCTTATTTAGAACAGTTTCAAAATATTAATTTGTGAATTTCTTGTAAACTCTCATCTTCTATAATATTTTTGAATATAATTGATATTTTCATTTCTGTTATTTCTAATTTTAAGATATCAAAATTTTTATCTTTTAAATATTCAATTATTTTTCCAATTAAAGAATAATTTCTAATTATCCCATTACCTATAATTGAAACTTTAGAAACATCTTTTTTAATTATACTTTTTACAGAATTGTCTTCTATTATATTAGATATAACAGTTCCTTTTTCTTCATTAAAAGTAGATTTTGTAATTATTGGTATATCAAACTTTTCTCCTATTTGAACACATCTATTATGAAGTACTTTTGCTCCTTCATTTGATAGTTCTTGCATTTCTTTATACGAGATATTTTCTAGTTTTTTAGTATTAGTAATTTTATTAGGGTCTGCTGTATATACTCCGTCTACATCTGAAAAAATATAACAATTATCACAATTAAGTGCTGACGCTATTGCTACTGCTGTAGTATCAGAGCCACCCCTTCCTAAAGTTGTAATATCTAAATTTTCATTTATTCCTTGAAAACCTGTTACTACAACTATTTTTTCATTATTTAATTCTTTTAGAATTCTAGATGTATTTATTTTTAATATATTAGCATTTTGAGAATTTTTATCTGTTAAAATTCCCGCTTGCCAACCTGTTAAAGAGATTGCAGGATAACCATAGAAATTTAGTAATATACTAAGTTTTGCAGTTGACATTTGTTCGCCACAACTAAGAAGTGCATCTAATTCTCTATTTGGTATATTATTAGATAATTCTTTTGCTTCTCTTATTAATTTATCTGTTGTCTTACCTTGTGCGGATAACACGACTACTACCTTTTTACCACTATCATATATTTTGGTAATTCTTCTTGCAACTAATTCTAATTTTTTATTATCAGAAATAGAACTTCCACCAAATTTTAAAACTATTATGTTATTCATCTATTTGCCACCTCATTTTATTTAAATAGACTTTGCTTTATTAAACATAGCCTTTATATATTATATGTTTTAACATAATAAAAAGAGATAGACATTTTATTTTCTATCTCTAAAATTTATTTATTCTTCTTTATTTTTGATATTATATTTTAAATAAGCTTCTATAAAATCATCTATTTCTCCGTCCATTACTGCTTCTACATTTCCTACTTCAAAATTTGTTCTATGGTCTTTTACCATAGTATATGGGCAAAATACATATGAACGTATTTGACTTCCGCCAAGCAATATCTTTTTGCTCTCCTTGTATATCTTCTATTTTTTCTTTATGTTCTTTTTCTTTTAAGTCAAACAATTTTGATTTTAACATTTTCATTGCAGTTTCTCTATTTTGTATCTGCGAACGTTCAGATTGACATTGAACAACTATATTTGTAGGTAAATGTGTAATTCTTACAGCAGATGAGGTTTTATTAATATGTTGTCCGCCTGCACCAGATGCTCTATATGTATCTATTCTTAAATCATCTGGGTTAATTTCTATTTCTATATCATCTGTTATTTCAGGAAGTACATCTACAGACGCAAAAGATGTATGTCTTCTTCCACCACTATCAAATGGTGAAATTCTAACTAATCTATGTACACCTTTTTCTGCTTTTAAATAACCATAAGCATTTTCACCAATTATTTCAAAAGTTACACTTTTAAGTCCTGCTTCTTCACCTTCTAAATAATCTAATTCTTTTAATTCATAATTATTCTTATTAGCCCACCTAGTATACATCCTATAAAGCATTTCAGCCCAGTCTTGTGATTCTGTTCCACCTGCTCCTGGGTGTATTGTTAAAATTGCATTATTTAAATCATATTTACCAGATAAAAGTGTTGATATTTCTAATTTTTCTACCTTTTTTTCTAGTGTTTTTGTGTTTTTTACAATGTCTTTTTCTAACTCTTCATCTGGTTCTAATTTAATAAGTTCAGACATTTCTTTTAAATTAGATATTTCACTTTCTACATCTTTAAAATCATTACATTTTGCTTTTAAACTTTTAATTCTAGATAATACTTTACTAGAATTTTTACTATCTTTCCAAAAATCTTCTTTTAAAGTTTCTTTTTCTAAATTACCTAATTCTTCTTCTAATTTAGGTATGTCAAAGAGACTCACCTAAATTCTGTATCTTTTCTTCAATAGAATTTAACAATTTTTCATTTTCATCAAATTCTAACATTTAATCATCTCCTTTAATTAAGTTATTATTTTTAAATTACTAATATTTAGTGTTCCATTTTTATTATCATCTCTATAAAAAATAGTATAACAAATTTCTCTTACATTTTCTAAGTTTTTATCGAAATCTTGTAAATTAATTCTTACTGTTTTTGCTTCATTATTAATAACAATACTTTCTGTTAAAATATCACTGTTTGTTTTTATCTCAAACTTTAGATTAACTCTATTTTCTGATGATACATCAAATTCTAAATATGTTTTTTGTTTGTCATATTTTTCTAAATTTAAATTAGGTTCATGTAAATTATAATATAACATAACAAAACTATTTTCATTAGTTTTTTCATCAAAAGAATAGTCCATTTGTATACCATTTTCTACTTCTTTTACTTGTAGATTTCCGGTATTTTCAACTGGAAGTAATTTTTTATAAGAAAATATAATAGGTTTAGTAAATTCTTTGTAATCTAACACTTTATCTGATAATTTTATATTTTCTTTTGTTATTTCTTCTACTTTAATACTATTTTGCCCTGTTTTTGTATCTACAAAAGAGAATATACAGTAAAGCTTTTTACTATTAGATGTAAGTAAGTTATATACTGTTTTATACCAAAAAGTCTCGTTTAAGTCTAATCTTAATTTCCATACAGAATCTTTAACAAGCATAGGCATATAATATTCTTTTGCTTCTCCTATATTTTCGTATTTTAGTTCATCATATAATGAAAAAGCGACTTTCATATCACATATTGTTTTTCCTTTATTTTCAAATTTCATTATTAAATAATCTTTATTATATGTAATATTTTTGTTTAATTTAACATCATCAAGTCTCCAAAATAAGTTTATTGTTAAAAAAGTTGTCATCAAGGCAAGTGATACTATTCCTATCATTGCAAGTATATTTTGAATCACTGAATCTCCTTCTAAAGCACCATAACCTATAGTATATAAGAAATATAGAGCCGTTTCACTAGGTAATTGGCTAAAAATTATGTCCCCACTTACTAATTTATATAAACTAAAGCAAAAACATATTGCTATCATAATTAATATAAATATTAATATAATTCTTCCTATTTCTTTTACCTTTATCATTTTCTTCCTCTTTTATTGTTACATTTTTTATTATATTTAAAAGAGATAATTATTTAAATCATCTCTTTTAAAATTATATATTATATATTGAATTTAGTCAATTACTATTTTTCGATTAATTTTACTCTATAAGGTATTCCATTATCTAAGTAATTTACATACAAATCATCTAAATATTTCATACCTACATCTAATGTCATTTTATATTCTTTTTCATTTCCAGTAGTTCCTATGTTTATTTCATTATATCTATTTCCAGTTTTATCAGAAATATATAACATCTTTTGGTTTTTCTCTAAGAACTCGCTTGAGTCCATATCTTTTCCTGCTTTTATTAACTCATCATATTCTTCTGATTTAAATGTTAGGTTTAAACTTGTATCTGTAATTGTTATATTTTTAAATTCTATTCCTGGAATTTGCCTTTCTAGTTTTAATTCTTTTGTATTTCTTTCATAAAATTTATCTGGTACTGTTATTTCGAAATTCCATTTAGATTCGCTTAATTTATAATCTTTCATATTTGTTATTTTTCTAGTATCTGGATCTGTTTCCATTACTGAATATCCTAAATCAAATATTCTAATAAATAGTTTTTTACTTTGTGGAAATTTATCTTTTGCTCTTAATGTGATATTCATATCTATTGTTCTATTTTCTTTATCAGTACTTTCAATTCCTCTACTCGAACTATTTACAAGTTGTAAAGCTGTAATATTCTTTTTATTATATTTTATACCTAATTCTTCATATAAATACCTTGCTGTATTATCTACTTTAACATTTTCTCCTAAATGCATTCTAGATGAAACTGCATAAACATTTTTATCTTCATCATATATACTATAACCAAAACCAAATCTGTCATAATCTACATTTATATTTTCATCAAATTTAAAAGTTAAATCTATATCTAATACATCATCTGTAAGTAACATTTCATTTACTTTAATACTTATTCCGTCTTGTGTGATATAATCTGTATCTATTACTTCTGCGTAACCACCTTCTTTTATTTCAGCTAAAGTTCCTTTTGTTCTTACACTTGGTAAATTTTTGTAAATGTCAAATTCTTTATTCCATTGAATTTCAGCATAAATATTAGTGCTTAAAACTCCTGCAACTATTATTACTAAAAATATAGCAGCAATATTTAAAATTTTTCTTTTCATACTAACCACCTTCTTTTCTTTATAAAAAATTTTTTGATAGTTTTTTTCTTTGCTGTATTCATTTTCTAAATGTTCTTTTAAAGTTTTATTAATCATTTTTATATCACATCCTTTCCTAAATATGTTTTTAATTCTTTTATTGTCCTATATATTCTATTTTTTATGTTAGACTCCCCTATTTCTAATTCTTTAGATATTTCTGGTATTTTTAAACCTAAAGCATAATGTAAGTAAAATATTTTTGTAGTCATTAAATCTTTTTGTTTTAAATAATTCCATACTTTTTCTACATTGTTTTTGGTTATAAAATCTAATTCTATATCAAAATCATCTCTTATTTCATTTTCTAAATTATCTTTAGTAAAATCATAATAAGAAATAACATTGTTATCTTTTTTCTTTTTACTATAATATCTTTTTATTATATTATTTTCTATTCCACATAAATAATTGTTTATATTTTCTATTTCAAGTGTTTTCTTTTTCTTTATTATTTTTAATAATTCTAAATATGTATCTTGTATAATATCATTTACATTATCAAAATTTCTACATTTCACAATTGCAAATTTTAATACGATTTCATATGTTTCTTGGTATATTTTTTCAAAATCTTCTCTTGTTATCTTATTTTCCAATTTTTTCTCCCCCTTATACTTTATAGTCTCTCATAGTTTGGAAAAAGTTTCAAGAAAAAAAGATAAAAAATAATATTTTTACCTTTTATCTTTCATCACCTTTATCATCTATATCATCTATTGTTTTTTCGCCACTTTTTCTTAGTCCTTCATTTTGTCTTTCTAATGCTTTATCAAAAATAGCCATTATAGCATTATAAGTTTTTCTTTCTCCTTCAGTAAAAATAATTCTTTCTCCAAGAAGTCTTAACAATTCTTTTGCTTTATCTATTTTTCCTTCTTTATATAAGCTCATTATTTTTTGATATATTATTTTAATACGCTTTTCTAATTCAGGGTGTCTTTTATGTTCATCTTGGTTTTCTTCTTTTCCATTTTCTTCGTCAAAATCTTTAAGTCTACCTTCTTCGTTTAAAGCTTCAAAATCTTTATAAGCTATTGTAAGTGATATACCTAATAAGTTGGCTATTTGCCTTACTGTTAGCTTTTTTGGAGATGTGTTATAAATACTTTCGAAAAGTTCTCTTCTTTCTTTCATTTTTTTTTGACGTTTCAATGATGGTATTTTACGTAATTCTCCTTTTATGATGCCTTTTGCTATTAAATATTTAATGTCTCTTCCGAACAGTTGATTCACTTATTCCTAATATTGATGCTATCTCTTTGTTACTTTTTTTACTATTATATAAACCAGTTATTCTTGTTCTTCTATCTTCTATTTCTTTAAATTTTTTTCTTGATAGTTTACCTCTCAATACTTTTGTTCCGACTAAGTCCTTCTCTTTTTAACTCTAGTATAAGCTTTTCTATTGTTTTAACAGAAACTCCATACTTTTTTGCAATTTCAGAAACATAAAATTTTTCTCGTAATTCTACTATCTCTGATTTTATTTCTTCTCTTCTTGAAGGAGTAAGTTCTATTTTACCTTCTTTTATCAAATCGTTGATATCATCTCTTATTGTGTTTATAGCAACTCCATATCTTTCAGCTAAATCTTTTATTGAAATCTTTCCGTATAAACCTATTAATTCTTGTAGCCTTTCTTCTTTTCGTTTTTGTCTTATTCCTGTATTTTTTAAAATGCCATTATGCCTTAAAAAGGCTAAATCATTTTCTACTGTTGTTATAGAGATGCCTAACTCACTTGCTATCTCTAGTCCTTGTTTATCCTCTCTTGCTAATTTACATACTGCTTTTCTTCTTTCTATAATATTAGGTCTTGCTCCAAATAGACTTTTCCCTCTCTTTTCGCCAACATAATCAATAAGATCTATTAAGTCTATTCCTATTAAATCAGCTATTTCTTCATAAGACATATCTTGTTCTAATAATTCATCAATTCTTTTATTATTTTCCTCCATATTATAACCTCATCTAAATTTACATAAATATTTTATCATAATAATTGTTATTTAATAAGAAAATTTTTAAAAAATAAATTTTTCCAGCAAAGATAATTATTGTCTTTTCTTTTTTATCTTTCATCACCTTTATCATCTATTATTTTTTTGCCACTTTTTCTTGGTCCTTTATCTTGTCTTTCTAATGCTTTATCAAAAATAGCCATTATTTCATCATATTTTTCTCTTTGTTGTGGATTGAATTCTGTTTTTTCACCGAAGTTTTCTTAATAATTCTTTTGCTTCGCTTATGTTTCCTTGTTTGTATAAATCAATTATTTTTTTAATGCTTTTTCCTATTTCAGGACTTCTTTCGTTTTGAGGTTTACTTTCCTCTTTAACATTTTCTTTGTCAAAATCTTTAAGTCTACCCAGTTTTTTTAAAATTTTAAAATCTCTATAAGCTATTGCATACGATACACCTAATGAGTAAGCCATCTGTACTACTGTTGGTTTTACTTTTGAGCCGTTATATACGCTTTCAAAACGTTCCCTTCTTTCTCTTATTCTTTCTTGAAGTTCTAAAGGTAGTATTATACGTGATCTTCCTTTTTTTATGAGTCCTTGCTGTTTTAAAGCTCTTATATCAGTATCTATAGTTGCTTCAGAAACTCCCAATTTTCTTGCCATATCTCCTTGGTTCATTGTTTCATAAAGATTTAGTACGTCTGCTCTTCTATTAGCAATTCTAACATCTTGTTCTCTTTGTATAATTCCGTTCGCTACCAAATCAGATGTATATCTTTTTATAGTAGATGGAGATACCCTAAATTTTGCAGATAATTCTCCTATAATGTATTTTGTATCTTTTCCTTCGTTATACAATCTAGTAATTTCTGTTTTTATTTTTCTTATATGTTCTGGTTCAGGTTTTTTAACTCTTTTTTTAATTATTCCATTTTCTATTAAAAAGTCAATATCCCTTCCGAGCAGTTGATTTACTTATCCCTAATATTGATGCTATTTCTTTACTGTCTTTACCTTTATTATATAAACTAGCTACTCTCTTTCTTCTAGCTTCTATTTCTTCAACCTTTTTCCTTGATCTTCTGCCTCGCAAATCTGTATTTATAAGCCCTCGTTCTTTTAGCCAACGAATATCATCATTTATTGTCTTAATAGAAACTCCATACATTTCTGCAATTTCAGAAACATAAAATTTTTTTCGTAATTCTGGTATCGATAATCTTCTTCTTATTATTTCTTTTGAAATATTATCTTCTATTTGACCTGTTTCTATCAAATATTTGATAGTATCCTCTATTGTACTTTCAGCAATTCCATATCTTTCAGCTTCGTCTACTTTTTCTCTTCCTTCTATAATATTAGGTCTTGTTCCAAATACACTCTTTTGTTTTCCTTCTGGTGATGTGCTTTCACTTGGAAGAGCTATATCAATTTCTTCATAACCACTTATTTTATGATTTTTAACATATTTTATATGCCAATCTATTACATCTGGAGAAATATCACTAAAAATATCATATATTTTATCTTCTGGCACACCTTTTACAAACAATAAATTTGCTATTTTTAATCTGGTTGCAATAATTCCATCAGCATTACTTCCTATTGGTTTTTCGCTTTTTAACTCTGCATTTTTTCTTTCTTGTTTTCTTTCTATAAGTTGTCTTCTTAAATCAGGTGGAAGATCTGGGTCGATTCCCATCATTATTAAATCTTCTTTTACCTGTTTTTTATCAATCTTTAAATTACTTGCAATTTCGTCGGGTGATAATCCGTCTTCTAAAAACATTTTCTTTATTTTTCTTTTTCTGTTGGTTGGTATAGCTAAACTTTCATCTGTTTTTTCTGTTCTTTCAATTATTCCTTTCCTTTCATTGTCATAATTAATAACAGCTACTAAGTCTATTTCTAATAAATCAGCTATTTCTCCATAAGACATATTTTGTTCTAATAATTCACCAATTTTTTTATCATTTTCTTCCATATTATAACCTCATTTGAATTTACATAAATATTTTATCATAATAATTAGTATTTAACAAGAAAATTTTGAAAAAATTAAGAGAAACTTGTTATCTTCTCTTAATTTTAAACTTCTAAATAATTTTTATACAATATACTTATTTTTTATCTTTTTTGCAACCTTACTATTTATTTCTTTTAGAGATTTTAAATATTCTTTTTTAACAAGGCTTATAGTTTTAACTTGATATTTTCTATATTCTGATTTTACCTTTGTTATTGCTTGATTATGACTAATACTACCTAACACCAATTAACACCTTTCCACCTGCTGAAGAAAGTATCTTAAATAGTTTTTAGCAATTACAACATCTTGTAATACTGGAATATCTCCTTTAAATGTTGTTAATCCCATAAAAGGT